>JALSQC010000159.1 GCA_026985625.1 Bacteroidales bacterium
ACCCAAGTGTTTTTTCTGTTTTATTATTATGCTAATTTAAAAAAAATATTAAAATTTAAATATTTAATTTTTAAAAAATAAATTACTTTTGTAGGTGAATTTTCCGAGTGATACTTTCTAAGTAAATTTTTTTATACGAAATTATCACCGATGGGTAAAAAAAGAAATTTCTTTGCCTCCCGACGATTTAATTATATAATCTGAATTGGAAAGGAAAACGATATATTTTATTATTTTATATCAATTAACTTTATTTTATAGTTGTGTTTGTTCACAAAAAGTATTGTTAATTAAATTTCCAATAAAATTTACGGGTATATAAACGAAAATTCTGTTTTAATTAAAACCGACAACACCGTATTGTTATAACTTATTAAATTATAAACAGATGAAAAATTATTTATTTTTAGTGTTAATATTACTAAACACAAACTCTCGATTATTTTCGCAAACAATTGGCGATACAATAAAAATTAACGAAATAATAGTCTCGTCAACACGAAATAAAATTAATAAAAACAATTTGCCGCAAAATTTTTTTATAATAAATAAAAAAAACATAAAAAGTTTAGCAACAAACAGTATAGACGATATTTTTGTTTTATCGCCCGAAGTAAATGTTAACAGATTAGTTGGCATTTTTGGAAATTCAACAGTAAATTTACAAGGTTTAGGAGGAAATCAACAAGGCAGAACATTAATATTACTCGATGGTATTCCTTTAAACAAAGCCGATAACGGAGGTGTTATTTTTAACAAAATTAATATCAGTGATATAAAAAAAGTAGAAATTCTTTACGGAGCAAACTCGTCGATATACGGAAATAATGCAATGGGCGGAATAATTAATTTTATCCCAAAACAACCTAAACAAGGATTTAATTTATTAACAAAATTATCATACGCAAGTATGAATACGCCAATGGCAAGCATATCGTTATCTAGCAACAAAATAAAAAACAACAAAGGTTTTTATTGGCAAATATCATCGTTTACTCGCAATAGTAATGGTTATATATCGCAACCCTACAGTTTAAGAGACTCAACATCAATTGCTACTTTTTTAAAAGAAACCGATATAAATACCCGTTTAGGATATAAAATAAATAAAAAAAACAGTATAAAGTTATTTGTCGATTTTTATAACGACAAACGAGGTTACGGAATAAAAATTTTTGACAAAACAGGAGGATACTCTGCACATAAAATATATTCGTCTAACATAAAATATTTATCAAATTTGTTTGGATTTAATTTATCGATAAGCCCATATATTCAACAAGAAAATTATTTTAAATTAATAGAAAAATACAAAAAAGGTAATTATTCGCTTATTTATGCAAAATCTAAACGTATTGATTACGGAGTGCTTACAAACTTTAATAAAAAGTTTAAAAACAACAATCTGTCATTTGGCATAGATTACAAAAACGGTAGTGTAAATGCTGCCGACGAATATCAAACATCGAGCGATATTGTAAAAAACTCAGGAAATATTAACGATATTTCGTTTTATATATCTAATAATTTAAGTTTATTAAACGATAAAGGTAATTTAATGACAAATGTTTATTACGATTATATTACAATTTTCGATAATAAGTTTTTTATTTATAACCAAACAAACGAAACATCGTTTATGCAAGATTTTACAGGCAATTTCCCTAATAAAAAAACAAGTAATATTAGCGGTAGTTTTGCTTTTGGTTACAAGTTTAACAATGCTGTAAAATCTAATATATCAATATCAAACGGTTTTAGATCGCCATCGTTAGACGATATGTGCCGTTCGGGTTTTTTTGCTTGGGGATACAAACAGGCTAATACCGATTTAAAACCCGAAAATATTATATCGGCAAATTTTAATGTAAAAACAAATATTAAAAATACACAAATAAAACTAAATACTTTTTACTCGCTTGGCAATAACTTTTTGTATTATATTGCCACCGGCGAAACAATATTTGGCGGACACAAGCGTGTTTATAAAATGCAAAACATAGAGCAAGTAAAAATTAACGGAATATCTGTATCGGTAAATTTTAATGTAAATAAAAAAATATTATTATTTGCAAACTACTCTTACCAAAAATCAAAAATTTTAAAAAACAATGGCGATACAAGCGTAATAAACAAACAGTTAACATATTATCCAAATAATATTGCCAATTTAGGACTAATCTTTAATAATAAATTTGCCGATATTTCTTCGTCTATTCATTATCAATCAAAGTCTTATGTCGATGATGCAAATACCGGTATTTTATCGGATTTTTATACTGTTGATGTTAAGTTATCGCGAAAAATTAACAATAATTTTAATGTAAATTTCTCGATAAATAATATTTTCGACAAGCAATATATTGTTTATTACGACCAATTATCGGTAGGCAGATTTATAAAGTTAGAAGTTATTTATAAATTACACAAATAGGTTCTTTACATCGGTATAATGGTATTCCGATATATCAAAAATTTGAGCCTGAGACAAGTTCCATTTTTTTATAACTTTTTCGAGCAATTTTTTGCGAACAACTAAAATTAAATCTTTTTTTTGTTTTATTAATTCATCTATTGATACAGCCCAGCCTTTGTCCATAAGCTCAAGATGTCCGACCTCGTCAATAATAACCAAATTATTTTTTGACGATTGCAATATTTTATTGCCCAAATTTATAATATCGTTATTAAAATAAAATTTTCCGGTTTTTTGTTTTCCTAAATCTTTATTTGTAGAACAAAGCTTGTATTTTTTTTGTGTTTCCAAGTCTATTATATTAAAACCTAAACGTTTGTTATTTTTGTCGATACCTTCTGATATTATTCCCGAATATTTAATTTGTTTTTTATCTAAATCTTTTAAAATATTTTTTAAGAATGTTGTTTTTCCTTCGCGACGTTCGCCCGATATAATTATAATTTTTTGTTTATCGGATAAATATTTTTTGTATTTATTTAATAACAAATCCGAAATGCCAATAATCTCTGATATTTGTTTTGTTGGAGATTTTAACAAGTTTCGAGGCTTTGCCATAATTTTTAATATCGATGGTAACGCCGCAAAAGCCAATCCTATAGCCATATATAAACGCGAAAATCCTTTTTTGTAAAGTATTTTTTTAACTATTGGATTTCTAAGTTCAATGCTTATTACCGAAAACGATATCACAATTAGTATTGCTCTAAAACTCATTTTAATACCAACAATAAATCCCGATATATTAAAAATTCCCGAATTATTAAATCCGTTAAAAAATAATGCGGCAAAAAATATTATTATAAAAATTTGTATCCAAAAAACAGGTTTTCGTAATCGGCGAAACGAGTTTTTATATTTAAACAACAAAATAAAAATATAAATACTTATAACAGGTAACGATATGTAATATTTTGTTATTTCTAATATTAATAATCCTGCAATTATAAATACTAAAACAAAAAATAAATTTATTACCGAGTATTTCTGATTTTTTGTATTTGAAAATAAATTGTTTTCTCCGCTAAAATTTATATCAAAATTTTTTATATAGTTATTATTTATTTTTGTAAAAAAACCTATTAAAGCTGCTGATATCCCAACAAAAACATAAAATAAAATTATTAATAAAATTAAATTTAACGGATTTAAACTTGTAATGTTTAATTGTTTTAACGAAAAATAATATAGATTTTTTAATATTTTTACAATATCAAAGCCGTAAATAATAAGTATGCTTATAATTTTATGAATTAAAGCACTAAGCAAACCTAAAACACTGCCAAAGATATATGCAAACAAATTTTTTCCGAAAAATCGCACACTGTATTCAAGAAAAATTGCCTCGAGCAAAACTCCAATCATTGGTCCCAATATTACCGATGTTATCGATAGCGACCGCATTAAAGCACAAATTATACCCGCTTTTAAAATTATTCCTTTATCGTCCCATTTTTTATGAAAAGCTATAATTAAAATATTTCCGAAAAAAGCCAAAACCGTTCCCGCAAAAGGCAATCGTAAATTATGAAAAAAACTACCCAAAATAATCTCAATCGAAGCCCACAAGCTACCAATAACAGCAGCTTTTATCCAAGTATCTTTTGATTTTGACAAATCATAAGTTTTTATTTGATTCATCTAATAAATTTTTGTAATCGGTTTGAGTATTTACGTTGTTAAAAAAGTGTTTTAAATTGTTGTCAAATCTAAGATATTTTACATTTATATTATTTAAGAAATTTAATAATTTATAATCTTTTTTAGCAATATTATTTTTTAAAGTTTTTATACATTTTTTTGAATATACTGCCGAAACAGGAAATATTTTTTTGTTACAAACAGGAACAACTGCATCGTAATTGCCAATATTTTCTATAATTGTTTTTAATATAGACATTGATATTAAAGGCATATCGCAAGGCAAAAAAACGGCATAACCGGTAGTAATTTTTTTTAACGACGAGTAAATTCCCGAAACAGGTCCTATATCATAAAATTTATCAACAATTATATTATTTTTTTTATAATCGTTTTTTTTTGAAACACTTATAAAAACTTGCGTGCATAATTTGTTTAATTTCTCGGTTTGTAAATTTATAAATGTTTTATTGTTTATTTTTAGTAAACATTTATTTTTGCCCATTCTTTTAGAATCTCCTCCTGATAATATTACACCGGAAATATCCATATAATTTATAAAATAATAACTCTTTTTTTGTCAACACGCTTAGATATACTTATGCTAAATTCGTAAAGACCAATTAATGGCAGAGCTACTAAAAATTGACTGAACACATCGGGAGGTGTAATAATTCCCGAAAGAATAAATGCTATAACAATTGCATGTTTGCGTCGTTTTTTCATTACCTTAGGTGTTAATAATCCTATTTTTGATAAAAAATATACCAATACCGGAAGTTCAAAAACAAGCCCTGTTGACAGCGATATGGTCGTTATTGTAGATATATACGAGTTAAAACTAATTTGATTTGTTATTTCGGAGCTTATAGAGTAACTACCTAAAAAATTTATGGTTAACGGAACAATAATAAAATATCCGAATAAAACACCTATTGTAAAAAGTATTGAAACAACAAAAACTATCCCTCTGGATTTTTTTATTTCGTATGTTTTTAGAGCCGGTTTTACAAAAGCCCATAATTGCGATATAACATACGGAAACCCAACCATAAGACCAGCTATAAACGATATTAAGATATGAGCTTTAAACTGTCCGGCAAGCTCAATATTAATAATATTAAATTTATTTTGATTAATACACAACGAACCTACATTAATTGCTTTTGAAAGTTCGCAAAGTAAACGGTTTGTAATAAAATTAGAATCACGCGGCCCAAAAATAACTGTTTCAAAAATTACATCTTTAAAGAAAAAAGCTACAATAGCAAATACTAATACTCCTACAATACTTCTAAAAAGATATTTTCTTAATTCGTCGAGATGTTCAACAAACGACATCTCTTTAAGTTTATCTTTAGACTTATTACTAACATTAATTGTTTCGGACATTAATGTTTTACTTTTTTTTGCCGGAATCGTTTATTGATTCATCAATTTCGTCGGTAACTCCTTTTGTTCCGTCTTTAAATTCTTTAACGCCACGACCTAAACCTCGCATTAGTTCCGGAATTTTTCTACCTCCAAAAAGTAATAAAATAATTATTGCAATAATAATTATTTCTTGTCCGCCTAATATTCCTAATAATATACTGCTTATCATGATAATTATTTTTTTACAAAGTTAAGTTATTTTATTTTATAAAAAAACATATTTTAAAACAACTTATAATTTGATAATTTTATGTGTTTATTTTCGTCTATATCAATTTTTTTTGATATAAAAAACGCTTTAACTTTTATATATCCTTGTAAATGCATATCAACACTACGTTTCATAAACGATTTTAATATACTCCACGAGCCTTTTAAAAGTTTAGAAAAATCGGCTCTAAGCTCAAAAGTATAAGTGTCGTTTGATTTTGCCGGAACAACAATTTTTTTTATTTTAGTAACTGTTCCCAATTTATTTCCGTCAATAGATATATCAATATTTACATTGGTAATTTTAAACTTAAAATTATTTTGATTTTCGATAGGTATATCAAGTATTATACTTACTCCGCTTTTTGTTAAGTTTTTAAATTGATAATCTTTAACATCGCCAACATTTACAGGTTTAACCGAAAAACAACCCGTTAAAAACAACGTAATAAAAATGAAATAAATTGCAGGTCTTAATAATTTTGTCATTATAATAAATTTTAGACTATAAATGTAAATAAATTATATTAAATCGAAAAAATAATTAGTAATTTTACAAAAAAAATAAACAAATGCAAAAATACAATTTTTTATTTCTGTTAATCTTGATTTTTATTACATCGTGCGATCCTTTTGATAATGTTATCGAAAAAAAATCTAATCAAGATGCTGCAATTTATTATGTAGCAAACAATATTAAAACACCTGAAAATATTGGCGATACAATAAAAATTGCTACTTGGAACATAAAATTCGGAGGTGGTAGAATAGACTTTTTCTTTGACTGCTATGGCGATAGAGTTCTTATGAAAAAATCCGAGGTAATTAATAATTTAACGGCTCTGGTAAAAAAAATTAATCAAATGAACCCCGATGTGCTTTATATGCAAGAGGTTGATATAGACTCAAAACGTTCTGCTTATGTCGATCAATTGCAATGGCTTCTTGATAACACTAATCTTAATTACGGTTACTACGGTTCGCAATGGAAATCGGACTATGTTCCAAGCGACGGAATAGGAAAAATGAACTCGGGAAGTGCAATTTTATGTAAATTTCCTCTTACAAACGGCGAACGTATTCCTTTGCCTTTAATAGACGAACAAAGCGGTATTGTTCAATATTTTTATTTGCGACGAAATATTTTAAAAGCCAAAACAACAATAAACGGCAAAGATTTATATCTTATAACAACACACACATCGGCATATTCAACCGACGGAACTCGCTTAAAACAGCTAAAACAAATAAAAGACGAAACCGAAAAATTAAATTCCGAAGGAAAAACTTTTATTTTGGGAGGCGATTTTAATACTATTCCGCCAAATTCTCATATATACGAAAATTTTGACGATAGTGCCTGTGCAAACGACCCTGATTTTGCTGCTCAATCGTTTAAAGACCAACTTGATTATATGAAAATATTTAGCGATTGTTACGAACAAGCCATAAGCCAAGACCGATACGATTACGACAACTCAAAATTTTATTCGTTTACCTCTGACAAAAACGGTTTTTGGAATCGAAAATTAGATTATATTTTTACTAACGGCGATTTTGTCGATAGCACAGGAATGGTTCATCAAGATGTTTCTACAGGTGGAATGGAAACCATGCCGTTATCCGACCATGCTCCACTTAGTGTCGAATTTATTTTAAAATAATTGTTACGTAAATATTAACAAAATACAAAAATGTAAACAAATGAAAAAAATATTTTTAATAATTATATTATCCTTGACTTTATTTTCGACAAAAGCTCAACAAGTAAATTGGTCGGATAATACAACAAACGTTTTAAAACAAGGACGAAAAGAGGTAGGTATATTCTCGCCTTTGGTATTTGGACTAAAAGATACTATGCAAATATCGGTAAACCCTGTTTGGTTTTTTGCAATTCCTAATATCGAAATAAAAAAATATTGGAAAAAAATCGGGTCTATTAACATAGCAACAAAACATAATTTAACATACCCAACTTTATTATATAAATTAATTTCGCGACGCGGAACAGGAGGCATATTACCAGAGCCATCGGTTATTCCGCAAATGTTAAAACTAAATAATGCAGTAATTTTAAGTAAAAAATTTAACGATTATTTTAATATAACTGCCAAAATAGGTATTGATATGACATTTGCTTTTGGCTCGTCGGATTTTCCTGATATTGAATTTCCTGTTGTATATCCCAGGACATACTCTTTAAACAATTTTTTAACACCATATTCGGGATTAAATTTTACAGGAAAAATTTACAAAAATATCTATTACGATAATAATATTAATTTATTTTTTATGACAACCAATAATAAAGGTATTGTTACCGAAGACGAATTAAAACTACAATGGTATTTATCGGATAAGTTTGCCGTAAAAGGCGGAACAATATATACTTATGGCAATTTTCCTTTTGGTAAAGAATCAAAATTTTTACCTGTAATTGATTTATTATTTGGATTTTAAACTAGTAACTATAAAAAATTATAAAAATAATTACAGCCGGAATTTTGTTTATAAAAAAAGGGTGATAAACACCCCTTTTTTTAATTAATTAAATATTTAATTTTATCCGCATTTACTCCAACCGCAATCTTGACATATTAAGCAACCTTCTTGGTAAATTAAATTTTCGCTTTTACAAGAGTCGTTACCACAAGTAGTTCCTGCAGTTGCTTTTGTTCCGTCGGGAATATAACGTTTTAGAGCTCGTTCAACCCCTGCTTTCCAAGTATTAATAGCATCGCTGTCTAATTTAAGCGAGCCTATTAAATTTACAACATCGGGTATTGGCATTCCGTATCGTAATACACTTGAAACTAATTTGGCATAGTTCCAAAATTCTTGGTCGAATAATCTCGATAATCCTTCGAAAGTTACACCATAACCGTGTTTGTCGTAATATTTAAAATCGTAACGCGTGTTTCCTTGGTCGTCTTTGTTTTTAATAATTGATACTTTATTTACTGTTTTTGGTATATAAAAAATATCGTCATCTTGTTGTCCTGTAAATATTTCGTAGGGTTTTCCGTCCATTAAACCAACAAAAGCTATCCATTTTTCGTCATTATTGTTAAATCTTAAAATATCGGCTTCGAGAATTTTTGGTCGTTTTTTTACCGACGGCATAACATTATTTGTTGTTTTTTCTGATTTTTTATCGTCGGTAATAAGAACTCCGTCACGTGAGCCATCACGATAAACTGTTACGCCTTTGCAACCACTCTCCCACGCTGTTTGATAAACTTGTCCCACTACTTCTTCTTTAATATCTTTTGGCAAATTAACGGTTACCGATATCGAATGGTCTACCCATTTTTGGATTTCTCCTTGCATTTTTACTTTTGCTACCCAATTAACATCGTTAGATGTTGAATTGTAATATGGCGATTTTTTAAGGACCTCGGTAAGTTCTTCATTTGTATAGTTTTTTACTTCATCGATATTATAACCGTTTATTTTTAACCAAACTAAAAATTTATGATGAAAAACGTTATATTCTTCCCAAGCATCTCCTACTTTATCGGTAAAAGCTATTTTTACATCTTTATCGTTTGGATTAACTTTTCGTCTACGTTTATAGTATGGCATAAAAACCGGTTCTATACCTGATGTTGTTTGGGTCATTAAACTTGTTGTTCCTGTAGGTGCAATTGTTAATAATGCAATATTACGGCGACCGTATTTTTTCATTTCTTCGTAAAGTTCAGGATCGGCTTGTTTTAATCTGTTAATAAACGGATTGTTTTCTTCGCGTTTATAATCGTATATTGCAAATGCTCCACGGTCTTTTGCTAATTTAACCGACGAGCGATAGCTCTCTATTGCCAATGTTTTATGCACTTGTGTCGAAAATTTAATACCTTCTTTGCTACCGTATGTTAGGTTTAATGCTGCCAACATATCGCCTTCGGCTGTTATTCCTATTCCTGTTCGTCGTCCTTCTTTTGCTTTTTTCTTAATATTTTCCCAAAGTTTTAGTTCTACTCGTTTTACTTCGTAATCTTCGGGATCGTTTTCTATTTTATTTAATATGCCATCTATTTTTTCGATCTCAAGGTCTATAATATCGTCCATTATTCTTTGTGCGTAATGGGCATGTTCTTTAAACAATTCAAAATTAAATTTAGCGTCTTTGGTAAAAGGATTTTCTACATAACTATATAGGTTTATAGCTAATAATCGGCACGAGTCGTAAGGGCATAATGGTATTTCTCCGCATGGATTTGTAGATACTGTTTTATATCCTAAATCGGCGTATGAATCGGGCACAGATTCTTTTATTACCGTATCCCAAAATAAAATACCGGGTTCTGCCGATTTCCATGCATTGTGTACTATCTTATTCCATAATTTTTTTGCATCAATTTCTACTATTGTTTTAGGATTTTTTGAGTCTATTGGGTATTGTTGTTTATATTTTTTATTTTCTTTAACTGCTTGCATAAATTCGTCGTCTATTTTGACAGAAATATTTGCTCCCGTAACTTTTGTTCCGTCTAATTTGGCATCAATAAAATCTTCGGCATCGGGGTGTTTAATCGAAACGCTTAACATTAGTGCTCCTCGACGACCATCTTGAGCAACTTCTCTTGTTGAGTTTGAGTATCGTTCCATAAAAGGAACTATTCCTGTTGATGTTAGTGCTGAGTTTAAAACATTACTACCTTTTGGGCGTATGTGAGAAAGATCGTGGCCAACGCCTCCTCTGCGTTTCATAAGTTGCACTTGTTCTTGGTCTATTTTCATTATTCCTCCGTAAGAATCCGCAGGTTTATCGTTTCCTATAACAAAACAATTTGACAAGGAAACTATTTGGTTATTATTTCCTATTCCTGACATTGGTCCTCCTTGAGGAACTATATATTTAAATTTATCAAGAACTTTAAATATTTGTTCTTTTGTTAACGGATTTGGATATTTTTTTTCTATACGTTCCAATTCTTTAGCTATTCGCATATGCATATCACGTGGTGTAAGTTCAAATATTTCGCCCGAAGAGTTTTTTAGTGCATATTTATTTACCCAAACGTTTGCAGCTAATTGGTCTCCATTAAAATATTCTTTTGAAGCTTCAACAGCTTCGTCAAAGGTATAAACCTTTTTTTTGGTTTTTTCTGTCATTTCTTTAACAAGCATATTAAAAAATGTTTTTAACTGATTAGTAATTAGATTATTGTGTGTTTTTTGAGGCTAATTACAAAAGCTTGTGCAATGTATAAATTTTAACAAAAATCAAAAAATTTAGATATCAACACATTTATCAACAACAGTCATTAATTTAACTTAATTTTGTGTATTCTAATTTTTTACAAACTATATTAACAATCGGTTGAAAAATTTTATATAAATTTAATTGTTATTGTAATATCCATAAATACTAATATAAATGATTTTTCAACATTTTTTTGTTTATAAAAAATTTTACCGGTATTAATATTTTTACAATAGCTCGTAATGTTAAAAAAACGTAATATTATTTTGTTGTATAAAAACTTGTTACTCAAAAATTTCTTTTTTAATTTTTTTATATTACTTTTATGACATATTAAAATACAAAAATTAAAAATTACAACAATACCTATCTTATAAATTAAATAATCAATAAAAACTTAATTAATTTAAAATTTTATACAAATTTTATATTTATAATAAATCAACGGGTATTTTCTGTTTTTTTATATTTTTTTTAAAATAAACTATATATAATGATAAATAAATTTAAAGCACACTCTTTTAGTATTCCGGTAATGGGAATAGGATTTACTATAGATACTGCTGTTAGGGTTGCCCCTTACGGAATATCAAGTGTTATATCGCTTGCCGACGACATTTTAATAGAAAAAATGAGAGAGTTTTACAGCAAAAAAGAAAAAATATTTTTTAAACCGATAAGCGATAAAATCGAGGATTACAGAGCAAAAAGAATTACCGAGTATTTGAATCTTATAGGGTCTATGGTAAAAAATAAATTCAATAATATTATTGATTCTGTCAGCGAAAAAGGAAAAGAGTTTGACCGATACATTAAAATGCTTCCCGATTATTCGGTTTTAAAACAAGATTTTAATAAGCTTGTTGATAATAATGCTCCTTTAACAGCTATAAAAGATTGGGCTTTAAAAAATCTATCAATAGGGTCTATTGATGTTAATATAATGACTAAATTAGATAAAACCAATTATAAAAAAAATAAGCCTCTACCTTTAGAAAATAACGATGCTTTTGCTGCTTTAAGGGGTTTTGCAAATAGTAATTTAAATTCTTCGGTTGTTTTTTCGGCAGGAATGAACCCTAAATTATATTCTTATATTGCAGAGTTTAATGATTTTTTTCCCGATGATAATTGTAATATTAAAAAGAAAATAATTTTAAAAGTAAGCGATATGCGTTCGGCTCTAATACAAGGGCAATTTTTTGCAAAAAAAGGAATATGGGTATCCGAATACAGAATAGAATCAGGATTAAATTGTGGAGGACACGCTTTTGCTACCGACGGATTATTATTAGGTCCTATACTCGAAGAGTTTAAACTAAATCGCAACAGAATTGTTGATACGGCTCATAAAATACTTTGCTCGGCTCTTAAAAATAAAGGTAAAAAAATACC
>JALSQC010000160.1 GCA_026985625.1 Bacteroidales bacterium
TTATTCGGGAAATAAATCTATTTGCATAAAACCTGATAATGAATTTATAGAATTAGTGCCCGACCAAAATATAGATAATACATACAGCCGTTTATTCTTTAATTTAACTTGTAATATATTAAGTAAGGATACAACAAACGGAGTTCCAATAATAGTTTGTCATATTGTCGATAAAAATAATAAAACAATTTTTTGGAATAAAATAGATTTTTTCCATACCGAAAAAATTAAATACAACAAATGGACAAGCATAACCGGTAACTTACAAATTCCTGTTGACAATCCAAGCAAAGGATATGTTTTTAAAGCATATATATGGAATTCAAAAGCTAAATTTTATATCGACGATTTAGATGTTAGTGTAACCGGAAAACCTATACATTAAAAAAATATTAAAACTCCCAAGACACTAAAAAATCCTACTAAAAAACCAATACTAACTTGTAATAAATTATGTTTTTCTAAAAACAATCTTGCCGAAGCAACAAGTCCTGCAACTAAAATTGATATTATAAAATAAAACTCAAGATTAACTTTAAAAAATATTGATATTGCAAAAATTAGAGCCGAAATACCTCCAATTCCTATTAAATGTGCACTTATTTTCCATCTTAAAGTAATAATTAAGGTTAACATTACCGACACAAACGAGCTTAGTAAAAATATAATAAATATGTGAGGTATAGGCAACGATTTTAAAAGGTAAAACGTAAAATAATAAAAAACTGCAGTTACAAGAATAGGTAAATGTCGTTCTTCTCGATTATCTAAATAAACCGATGATATTTTTCCAAAAAAATAAAACAACGGTATTGTTAATACGGGCAACAAAAATGTTCCCGTAAAAACAAAAAAATATAAAAATTTTTGCAAATCTATTGGCTCAAGATTTAAATAAGTTCCCGAGTTAAACAAAATATAAAATCCGGCTAAAGGCATTAGCAAAGGGTGAAAAATTATAGTAATAACTTTAAAAAATATTTTCATTATAACTATAATTGTTTACGTAAACGGCCTACCGGTATTTTTAATTGTTCGCGATATTTTGCAACAGTCCGTCGAGCAATGTTGTATCCTTTTTCTTTTAAAATCTGCGATAATTTTTCGTCGGTAAAAGGTTTCGATTTATCTTCGTTTTCGATAATTTCGGTTAATATTTTTTTAATTTCTTTGGTAGATATTTCCTCTCCACTTTTGTTAACAATTCCCTCCGAAAAAAAATATCTGAGTTTAAACGTTCCAAATTCGGTTTGTATATATTTGCTATTACTAACCCGCGATATTGTAGATATATCAAGTCCTGTAATTTCGGCAATATCTTTTAATCGCATTGGTTTTAATTTTGTTTCGTCGCCCGACACAAAAAAATCGTATTGATATTTTAAAATTGCCTCTATGGTTTGCATTAAAGTATTTTCGCGTTGTTTTATGGCATCGATAAAAAATGATGCACTATCTAATTTCTTTTTAATAAAACTCTCGGCAGATTTATCAGATTTGTTTTTAGTTTTTTTATTAACATACGAGTTATACATTTTTTTATACTCGTTGTTTATTCTAAGTTCCGGAGTGTTTCTGGAGTTTAAACTAACTTTAAGCTCGCCATAATTATTTTCTAAAACAAAATCGGCAATTACACTTTGATTTATTTTGTTTGCCGAGTTTCCGGTTGAGTTTCCGGGTTTTGGATTAAGTTTTTTTATAACATCTATAGCATCTTTAAAATCGTCTTTGCTTATATAATCTAAATTTTTTAAAATTTTATCGTAATGTTTTTTTGTAAACTCGGTATAATAATTTTTTAAAATCTCTATGGCATTAATAATTGCAATGGTTTTATTTTCTTTTCGATAAAGTTGTAACAATAAACACTCTTGCAAATTTCTGGCAAAAACACCTGCAGGGTCTAATTCCTGTAATTTTTTTATTACGTCGTTTATTTCTTCTTCGGTTGTTTTTATTGCAAGTTTAAATTCTATTTGGTCAACAAGTTTTTCGGTTTCTACACGCAAATATCCTTCGTCGTCGACTGTTCCTATTAAGAATTTTGCAATTTCTTTTTGTTTATCGGTTAACGATAATAAATGTAGCTGGGATAATAAATAATCGTAAAAACTTTGTTCGCCCGAGTAAGGTATATCTTTAGGTTTATCGTCTTTCGAAAAATTATTGGCATGTAAACGATACGATGGTATATCGTCGTCGCCAACATAATCTTCTAACGAAAATTCGTTATCTTTTTTTTGTTTTTCTTCGGCTGATATTTCCTCGTTACTATCTGCAAATTCTTCGGGTGTTGAGTCTGTTGCTTTTTCTAAAGCAGGGTTTTCTTCTAATTCTTTTTCTATTTTTTCTTCTAACTCTAATATTGGTAATTCAAGCATTTTTATTACTTGAATTTGCTGTGGCGATAATTTTGTCGATAATTTTAGTAATTGACTTTGTTTTAGCATAGTTTGTAATTTAAACAGATATTTTAACAAAGTTACGTAAAAAAAATATTTTTTTAGATTAAACCTTTAAAAATAATTATAATCATAAGAGTGTATAAACTTTAAAAAAATAAATAATTATGAAAAAGACTAGAATTTTAACATTAATCTTAGTATTAATTTTTGCAAGTAACTTATCGTTTTCGCAACGAAACGGCAAAATGCCTCCTGCTCAAAAAAGACAACACGGAATAGAAAATAGAATTCCTAATTTAAGTGATCAGCAAAAAGAGCAAATTAAAAGTTTGCGACTATCTTTTATGTCGGATGTTTTACCGTTAAAAAATCAACTTAAAGAAAAACAAGCTCATTTAAATACTTTGCAAACAGCAGAAAAAGCAGATTTAAATCAGATAAATAAAACTATTGAGGAGATAGGTAATTTAAAAATTAATATTGCTAAACGCAAAGCTTTATTTCGCCAAAATGTTCGTAAAAATTTAGATGACGAACAACGTATTTATTTTGATACTCATTTTTCTAAACGCGAAAAAATGATGCATAATAAAATGAAAGGAAATTGCAAACAAATGGATTAACAAAATTGGTTTAAATAAAAAATCCGTTAAAATTTTTAACGGATTTTTTTATATCTACACTTGGTCTTAAATATTATAAATTTAATTTTTCTATTATATTTTTAGCTGCATTTTTTTCGGATATTTTTTTTGAATTTCCTAAGCCTTTTCCAATTTCTTTATTATCTATAATTATGCTTGTAATATACGAATGTCCTTGCATATCTTCTTCGTTTTGTTTTGTTTCAAAAACTAAATTTAGTTTGTTTTTTTGTGCATAATTAATTAAACGGCTTTTATAGTTATCATCAACTTTTATAAGTTCGTTAATATCAAAATATTCCCGTATAACTTTATTAATTAAAATTCGTTTTGTTTTTTTATATCCTTTATCAAGATATATTGCTCCCACAAAAGCTTCTAATGTGTTTCCAAAAACATCTTTCGGGGAGTTTGTTTTGTTAATAAACTGTTCAAAGCCAAGGTCTTGTGCTAATTTATTTAACGATTCTCGTTTTACTATTCGCGAGCGCATTTGCGTTAAAAAGCCTTCGTTTTCTTTTGGAAATAATTGATAAAGGTAATCGGCAACAATTGCTCCAAGAACAGCGTCTCCAAGGTATTCTAATCGCTCGTTGCTTAACTCTGCTCCATCAACAACAATATGTGATTTTTTTTGTGTAAATGCCAATTTGTAATAAGAAATATTATTAGGATACTCTCCAATAATATTTTTTATCGAACAACAAATATTATTTTTTTTTAATAAGGATAATTTGCAATTAAAAAAACTAAACAAAGTTATAATTTTTTGAAAATCAACGAAGCATTATGCCCTCCAAATCCAAAAGTATTTGATATTGCAACTTTAACTTCTCTTTCTTGGTATTTATTTACCGTAAGATTTAATTTTTGGTCAATTCTTTCGTCGGGAGTTTTAAAATTTATTGTTGGAGGAATAATATTGTGATTTATTGCTTTAATTGATGCAATAGATTCTACTGCTCCTGCAGCACCTAACAGATGTCCTGTCATTGACTTTGTAGAACTTATATTTAATTTATAAGCATGTTCTCCAAAAACATTATTTATTGCTTTTGTTTCCGATATATCGCCTAAAGGTGTAGATGTTCCGTGAACGTTTATATAATCAACATCTGTTGGTTTTAAGTTTGCATCTTCTAAAGCAAATTTCATAACGTTAGATGCTCCTATACCTTCGGGGTGTGGAGCTGTTAAGTGATGTGCATCGGCTGTCATTCCAATACCAACTATTTCGGCATATATTTTTGCTCCTCTGGCTTTTGCGTGTTCGTATTCTTCGAGAATAAGAGCTCCTCCGCCTTCTCCCATAACAAAGCCGTCGCGGGTAGCATCAAACGGACGAGATGCTGTTTTATAATCGTCGTTACGAACCGATATAGCATGCATAGAGTTAAAACCTCCCATACCTGCTTCGTTTATTGCAGCCTCGGAACCTCCCGTAATAAAAATTTTTGCTTTTCCCAGTCGTATAAACTCAAAAGCATTTGCAATTGCATGCGAAGAAGAAGCACAGGCAGAAACCGTGCTGTAATTTGGACCCCTAAAACCATATTTTATAGAAATATGTCCGGCTGCAATATCAGATATCATCTTAGGTATAAAGAATGGACTAAATCGCGGAGTATAATCGTTTGTAACATAATTTTTTACTTCTTGTAAAAAAGTGTCTAAACCTCCTATTCCGGAACCCCAAATTACGCCTGCGTAATTTTTGTCGATTTTATCTAAGTCCAATTTAGAATCTTCAACAGCCTGTTTTGCTGCAATTAAAGCAAATTGAGCATATCTGTCGAGTTTACGAGCCTCTTTTCTGTCAAAATAGTTTAAGGGGTTAAAATTCTTTACTTCGCAAGCAAATTTTGTTTTAAATTTAGTTGCATCAAAGTTAGTAATTAACTCGCTTCCGCTTACACCTTTTACAAGGTTATCCCAATACTCATCAACATTAGCACCTAAAGGTGTTATTGCTCCTAATCCTGTAACTACTACTCTTTTAAACATAATATTATAAAATGTAACTAAATTTAAAACTTTATTTATGCAACGTTATTTTCAATGTATGATATAGCGTCGCTAACTGTTGATATTTCTTCTGCTTTATCATCAGGAATTGCAATGTTAAATTCTTTTTCGAATTCCATAATTAACTCAACAGTGTCTAATGAGTCTGCTCCTAAATCGTTTGTGAAACTAGCTTCGTTTGTTACTTCGTTTTCGTCAACACCTAATTTATCAACGATTATTGCTTTTACTCTAGAACTAATGTCTGACATAATTTTATTATTTTAGTTAAACTTAAATTTTATTGTGCAAAGTAATAAATTTACTAATAATAAATCAAAATTTTTTACTAATTTATTTATAAAAATTTTATTTTTTTACTTTTTAAGTATCTTTACAGTATAAAATTTTAAACACAATCGATTTGTAACAATTAAAATATGACAAATATTGCTATTTTTGCTTCTGGTTCGGGAACTAATGCCGAGAATATTATTAATTATTTTAAAAATGATAATAATATTAATGTTTCTTTAATTTTATCTAATAATAAAGATGCATTTGTAATAGAACGTGCTAAAAAGTTTAATATTCCTTTTTATATTTTTTCTAAAAATAATTTAAAGTCTAATAATGTTTTGGACAAATTATCGGAGTATAATATTAATTTTATTGTTCTTGCAGGTTTTTTGTTATTAATACCGGAAAATATAGTATCAAAATTTAATAATAGAATTGTAAATATACACCCGGCATTGCTTCCTAATTATGGGGGTAAAGGAATGTTTGGAATGAACGTCCATAATGCTGTTATTAAAAATGGAGAAAAAGAATCGGGTATTACTATACATTTTGTAAATAACAATTATGATGATGGTGATATTATTTTTCAAAAAAAATGTAAAATTTCTATTGATGATACTCCCGACGATTTAGCTCAAAAGATTCATCAATTAGAATATAAATATTTTCCGGTTGTAATTAAAGAAACTATAAAAAAAATAAATTTATAATTTAACTTGTTTACTTATTTTTTCGGCAATTTCTTTAAATTCTTGGGTAGTTAGTTTTAATTTTGGGCTTAATATGCTCATTTCTTTTACGTTATTAAAAGGTATTAAGTGTATATGTGCATGAGGAACTTCGTCGCCAATAACTAAAACTCCGACTCTGTTGCATGGTATTTCTTGTTTTATTGCTTTTGCAACTTTTTTTGCAAATATCATCATATCCGATAATAAGTCGTCGTTTATATCAAAAATATAATCTATTTCGGTTTTAGGAACAACCAAAGTATGTCCTTTTGCCAGAGGATTTATGTCGAGAAAAGCATAAAAATTATTGTCTTCGGCTATTTTATACGATGGTATTTCTTTGTTAATTATTTTTGTAAATATAGAGCTCATAATTTTTTATTATAATGATATTTCTAATATTTCAAATTTTATTATTCCCGAAGGAACTTTAACTTCTACTTTTTCGCCAACTTTTTTGCCAAGTAAACCTTTTGCTATTGGTGTGCTTATTGATAGTTTTTTTTGTTTTAAGTCGGCTTCAGATTCCGAAACAATTTGATATTCCATTACGGAGTTATTGTTTAAATTTTTTAATTTAACTTTGTTAAAAATCTGAACTTTTGATGTATCTAATTTTGACTCGTCAATTAATCTTGAATTTATAATTGTTTCTTTAAGTTTAGATATTCTCATTTCTAACATACCTTGAGCTTCTTTTGCTGCATCGTATTCGGCATTTTCGCTTAAATCGCCTTTATCTCTTGCTTCTGCAATTTGTCTTGATATAGATGGTCTTTCGACGTTTTCTAAATATTCTAATTCTTTTTTTAATTTATTTAATCCTTCTTCTGTTATATATGAATATTTTGCCATAGCTAATTATTTTTTAGTTATTTTATAAAAATAAAAGAATCTCAAAAAAGAGACTCTTTTAAAATGCAAATATATAAAAATTTTTTATAATGTTACACGAACTCCTATACTATGCACTCCCGAAAAGTTCATTGTTGCTCTATATGAATAATCTAACGAGAATATAGAACCGTTTTCTTTATTTAAGGGTATAAGAATAGAGAATCCTCCTGTAGGTCCTGTATATGCTGTTGCTCTTGTATTATCGAAAATGCCGGCTTCGTATATATATCCGCCTCTAAGCTGAAACATTTTTTTAAAACTGTATTCTATACCAAAATGTATTTGATCTTTTGTAAACGAGTTTGATGTAAAATTACCTGCAATAGTTATTATTTGATCGTTAATAACTTTTTTTGTTGTTGTATCAACTTTTTGATTTATATAAATATCGTAAGCTACACCTATTTTAATAAGCGATGGTAATTCGTAATCGGCAGAGCGTTGTTCTACGGTCATATTTGTTCCTGCAGGAACGTATCCTCTAAACGAAAGGCCGTCTCCTTTGTATCTCATTGTAGGACCAACATTTTTCATCGACATACCAAATTTAAGGTTTTCGTGATTTCGTTTGCCTGCTTTATTTTTTCCTAAACCTGTTACGTATTGTATGCCTGCGTCTAATGCTATTCCGCTACTTGATAAATCTGATATACCTTCGTTTAAGATTTTTAAATCCAATCCTCCATAAATACTATTTGAGAAGGCTTTTGCATATGCTAAAGTAATATTTGTGTATGTAGGGTGAAATGTTCCTAATCCTCCATCGGGTAAATCTACGGTTGTAATATCTATGTTACCAAAGTCCATAGACATAAAAGCTAATGACATTACTCCTGTTTCTCCTACTTTTTGCGAAAGACCAAACGAATAAATATTTATTCCTGAACCTGCAAGCCACGATGAACTTGAAAAAATTAATTCGGTTTTTTTTGTAAAAGCAGTTCCTGCAACATTTAACGATAAAGCCTCTATACCGTGAATAGATGCTGAGTTTGCTTGTCCAAAACCGGTTGTCCTAACCCATGGATTTATGAGTAGTTGTCCTCCACCTGCTTGCCCAACTCTTTGGTCGTTTCCTGCAAATGAAATTGCTGATATGCCTAAAAACAGTACTATCGAAGTAAATATTTTTTTTATTGTTTCTTTTTTCATATTTATAAATTTTTATTATAAAAATATCAAGTTTATTTTTAAAAGTTATTTAAATCAATTGGACGTAATGCTCCAAACCATTTAAGAACTTTTTCGCCAACTCCGGGAACTTCTATATGTATTATATAAACTCCTCCTGCAATTGTAATTCCTGATTCGTTTGTTAAATTCCAGTCTTGCCAGGTTAACTCGTTGTCTTTTTTAAATGTTCTAATTAAACTACCGTTAACATTATAAATATTTATTGTACAAGTTTGAGGTAAGTTTGTAAATTTAATTTTCTTTTCTAATTGAGTTAATTCGTATTCGTTATATGCGTAATATGGATTTGGAACTACATTTATTTTCTCTAAAGCATCTTTTGCTACTGATACATCATTAGTTTCGGTTGCAATATCTTTTGTCGAGAATTTATATAGTGGCCAGTTATTGTTTTGAGGATTTGCTTTTGCTTGTTCTTTTATATTAATACAATATGGATTTGCCATACGTAATTTTATTTCTAAGTCTGATTTTATAAATCCATAAGGATCTGTTGTATCATAATTGGCATATTCTTGTTTTAAAATAGGTAAAGCAACCCACATAGCGTTTTTCCACACATCGCCTTTTGTAAAATCGTAAGGTCCCGATGTGTTTTCTAATTTATCGTGTAACCATTTTCCTCCGTCATACATAGGACATAGATTGTTTAATCCGTTAACTACAGTATGACCAAAAACATATATGTAATGTTTTCCTCCTGCATAGATGTCTCCGTTTGCTCCTCCTGTCCATTGATATAAATCGCTTACCATATCGCTTGTTGGATTCCATATCATATCTCTACCGTTTTCTGCAGGAAATCTTGAATCTTCGCCAAAAGCCATATTTAGTCTTTCTCCTGTTTCAATATCAATTGCATAACCCGGGAACCAACCCATTCCGTCTTCGGCAATATAGTTAGGGTCGTTAGGATTTGTACTTGCTCCACTTCCGGTTGTTGCATATACTTTTCCTGATTTGTCAACAGATGCGTGTCGTCGTAAACCAAATTTCCAAGCTCCTCCTTCAGATAATCCAACGGTTAAAGAGTTTGTTGATGTGTCAAATTCACACATTTCTATAACCGGACATCTTGTCCATTTTGATTTATCACTTGTAATAACAATATCAACGCTACCTATTCTGTAAAATTTAGGTTGTATTCTGTCGTGTCGGTAATAGTATGCTGTTCCGTATTTTACATTAGGAGAACTTGATCCGTTATCGGTAGAGCATACACAATAAGGTCCCCATTTTCCTTGAAGTATTCCTTCGAAAAATTCTAAGGAATCTACAAATTTACCTGACTGCATAGCATCATTATAACCGGGGCTTCCTCCTACTGTTCCACTACGTATCCAGTTTAATGGGGTTACAGATTCTTGGTCGGGAATAAAACTTAACCATGCATTATTATCGTCAGACCATGTCATTGTTGCGTTTATAAATCCGTTTTGATTCTTTTTAGAATTACCGGGATATGGTGATTGTTTTATTTCTACCGATAATCCCCATTCAGGTATTAATTGTTCGTTATCGTAAGTTATCCAAGAGTTAGAATATACTGTATCGTTTCCTGAGTATAGTTTCCATTTTGCTTTGGTAATGTTTCCGTTTGATGATGTATATTGCACAGAATCGAAAGCTAAAACAAAATCTTTGTCGGGAACATTTAATGGGTCTATAACTTTAACTTTTATAGGTCCATATCCGTTTTTGTAGGTTAATTCTTCGGCTGAATCGTTTTCTAATATTTCGTTAATGGTTTCTTGTGTTAAATCTAACTCGTTATATGAATTTCCATGACCTTCGATTTGAGTAATTTTAGGTCCATATCCATAAGTAGCAGGTAATGTTGTTCCGTTATTCTCCGGTTGATTTAAATGAGGAACAACATCATAAATTTTTATAGCTTGACCATCGCCGCCTTTTCTACTTGATTTATATGGCATAGATTGTCCATCGATATATTCTGGAGTTGTATTATCGTATTTTTTAAATAAATTGTATCCATAGGCAATAGCAACGTAATAGTATGTTTTGTAATTAACTAAACGTTTGTCGCCTGTTGCAAATTTATCTTCGGTTAATACGAATGAATGTTTTATTCCTTTGTTCTCGCCATCAACTTTTAATACTGGTTTTGAGGCTCCTAAATCTTCGTCGTATTCAAAGTTTATTAATCTTCCTATAGGATTTCCTGATTTGTCATAGTTTTCTATATCGCATTGATAAACTAATCTTGCTTTATCTTCGTCTCCTATATCCGAAACAGAACAAGATGCATCTTTAAGTTGGAAAACTTGATAACCTTCGAATTTATAAAATTTATCGCAAGAAGGATTGTCGGTAGGACAAACAATAAATGGATCTTTTTCGGAGTAATCTTCGGGGTAATTTCTGTAGTTATTAGAGCCTTTTTTATTCCATATATGGAATATTAATTGTTGATTCATTTCTATAATTGTTAATTCCGGAGCATCTGGTCCATCAACAACTTTAAAGCAATTTTCGAATAATTTTTGAGCTTTGTCGTCGGCTCTTTGCACTTCGGCAACAGAAGCCCATGCTCCTCCTGTTGAAGCTCTTGCCCAAACTATACCTTCAGTAATATCATTAACGGCTCCCGGTTCTAATGTAAAAGGTCCTGCCGATTGTACAAATCGTTTATCTCGTGGAGGGTTATTATCGGTAATTTCTGACCATTGAGGTTGTGGATTTCCTGATGTTCCCCAGCCGCAAGGATCTGATACGTCGGGAAATAAAAAGTCGGTTTCTATAGAACTTGATAAATGTCCTGTTCCTCCATAGGTCATTCGTGTATTATCGGTCCAATAACCTCGTAAATAATTATAATATTCAACTGCTGGCTCGGGGTCTCCTTGTCCTGTGGGTCCTCCGTTTATATAATAAACAAATCTACGCATTCCCCAACGTTCGTTATCTACTATTCCATCTTCGAAATTAAGACCGTTAATGCTACCTTCTTCGAGATTAGCACGGGCACAGTCTAAGTTTCCTGTAATTGTATCCCAGTTTGATTTATTATCTTTTCCGTCAGGGTCTTGATATGGTCCTTCGAAAAAGTCGATTCCTATGGCTGGTGGTTGTGGCCCGTAAGCCCAAACTTCGCCGTCGTCGTCGTCATCGCCATTATAACAATATCCTAAACCTCTATTAACGTCGCAACCAACATAATCGTCGGCAGCACTACCTAAATCGGCATCGGTATTAACGCCAAAATAAGTGTTAAATAATGTATATGTTGATCGGTTTATTAATTCGTAATGTCCAAATGTCATATTATTTAGTTCGTCGTTTGTTGAAAATGCAAAAGCTTGTGCTCTAATTTCCATACCAATTGCGGCTCCATTTGTTTCGGTATGTATATTACCTTTATCGTTATAAACCCACCATATTGTTTTATCACCGTATAATTTTGGTTTTCGTAATTCTCTTGATGTTCCGCAAGGTTCTGAGTTATCTAAATCGTAAAACGGATAATCTCCTGCATCAGGATTATAATAATCGTCGCCGTCAACATCGACAAAAGGAGCTAAATGATAATCGTATCCTCTTGATACATCGCCGTGAGCAGGCCAATCGTAAATAATTTGAGGTATTTGATATCCTTGGAACTCGGGATCGTTTAATACTGTAGTATTATTTGATAATAAAGCGGTTATATAAGTTCTGAATTTTGCTACTTCGGCTTTGGTTATTACCCAGAATTTATCGTAAGCTTCGCAAACATCAGGGGTTATACTTGCTCGTTCGGGACCTGATGTAATTAGTGGACCAGGCCAATAATCAACACCATTTTGTCTATATCGTATTGCGGCTAAACGCAGTTGTCCGTTTGCATCGGTTCCTCCAATCCATATAGAACCTAAGAAATTTGCCATTTTTCCGCTTCCTTTTGGAACCTCATAAGCCGGATTTCCTACAGATTGATCCCACCACATATCTCCTCCGTTCATTATCAATGCCTTTACATTGTTAAAATCTAAATAAATTGTAGCAGTTGCAGGAGAACAACCGGCTGTTGCACTTTTTTCTTGTTTTGTAGATTTGCTTACGTAAATACTTTTACGAGCAAATATTGTAGTTGAGAAACTAAATATTAAAACAGCTAATAAGATTTTTTTACTTATATTTTTCATAATTTATATATAATATTTCTTAATTAAAAATTTAACGATATACCGAATTTGATTTGACGAGGCAGACTATAATTGTAAGGATTATTAACTAACATTAAGTAATAATTTCTATAGGCTTCTTCGTCGTATTGATTTTGTATTGATGTTTGGTTTTTAGCTAAATACAAATATCCGTCGTCATCGGGATTACCTGTTGTGCTATATACACTGATAACATTTTTTGTATTTAAAATATTTGAGATATCAAAATAAACATTTAAATACATTTTATCTTTTTTGTTTTCTCCTTTTTTATCTAATGCAATATCTCTATCGATTCTCATATTTATAGTAGTTCGAGATGGTTTTCTTGAACCGTTAACATTTCCAATTACGGTTCCGTTGTTAGGATCTTTTTTGGTGTAAGGAGAACCTGTTCCAAAATTAAGCACAAAATTAACACCTGTATTTTGGAATATATCTTTGCCAAACCATTTTGGTCCGTTGTATGCTTGACCACTTGCATATCTGTAATCTGTAGTTATAACAATTGCATGGCGTTGGTCGTAATTAAGAGGTAATGTTGTTCGCAAGTTAGGTTGTCCTGATTGTATCATTGATTTTTGTGTTTTAGCATCGGAACCTGTTCCGTTTGCAAATTGCAATGTATAACTTGCACGTAACGATATGTTTCCTGTTCTTCGTAAATCGTAAGACATTGTAAATCCTTTAACTGTTCCAAAGTCGATGTTTGAATATGTCATATAATTTACAGGATATGCTCCATAAACCATTTGAACTTGAACCATGTCTTGCATTCTTCGATAAAATGCCGAGAGTTTTATTGATGATGAGTTACTTACTTTTTGTTGGAATCCTAATTCGTAATCTATAGTTTTTTCGGGTTTTAGGTTAGGATTGTTAACTTGGTTTGTTCCTCGTGTTTGTATAAATAAATAGTCCATAGGGTTTAATCGGTTTCCTGTAGTTGGTCGTTTTGTTAAAATATCGTAGTGTGCAAAAAACAAAGCTACGTCAGAAATAGGAAAAGAAAAGGATATACGTGGCATTGCGTTTATTTGTGGTTTATAATCTTCGAAAGCATCGGCAGTTAATCCTGCATCGGCATCTACTAAATAAGGTGCAATTCCTGTTGCTGCAGCTATTTCGCTTGGGTCGTCAACTAATGTTCCTTGTGCGTTATACCATTTTGCTGTTGACGGTTCGGTTCCTGTTCTGTATCCTTTTATTGATGTTGGATTTTTTATATCATCAACATAAACTACATAATTATCACCCATTGCCGAGTTTAAATCGTTTGCCGATATTGATGTTTTGCCGTTTTTAATATCTCCAACAGTATATGCTTGTCCAAAAATGTATGGATCTTTTAAAACTTTTTGGTTTGCATCGAATCTGTCTACACGAAGTCCTACGTTAAATACTAAATCGTTAAATGCAAATTTATCTTGTATGTATGCTGCTGAGTAATTAGGTTCGAAAGGAGCAACTTCTCTTTTATAAAAACCATTTTCGTCTTTTGCATTAAAAAAGTCGTCAAGAGTAGGTTTGTTTGTTAATTTTTTACCATGATGGTCGTAACCGTAATAGGAAACAAATTGATTTCCGTCGTTTAATAATTCGTCGGCACTAAAATAATCAATTGATAATTCAGATGGGTCGTAAGAGTCTATATCTACCCAATCTAATCCGTCAACAGCTAATCCAAGATGTTTTCTCATATTAATATCGAATAATCGTTGTGCTGTTGCATTATATAATCTGTCATAATAAACTGTATCTTGAAAAACTCCATCGCGATAAACATAATGAGGATTTTTTACATCTAACTCTAAAATATGAGAGTTCATATTATTACGTGCAAGAGTCCACAAACCTACCGGTGATACTCCATAATATCTATCGTTACG
The DNA here is from genome assembly GCA_026985625.1 of Bacteroidales bacterium. Taxonomy (GTDB): domain Bacteria; phylum Bacteroidota; class Bacteroidia; order Bacteroidales; family JAFGXI01; genus JALSQC01. The sequence continues at coordinate 14,237 of JALSQC010000160.1, forward strand.
TTGTTCAAATTCGAAACCTATTGATATTTCGTGATCTTTAATGTCGGCAGAACCACTTGCCGATATACGGAATTGATTTGCATCGGATTTTGAATATCCGTTGTATTGTGTGCCGGGAGCATTGTATAGTCCGTAAATTGCATCGGGTTGATCGCCGTTTAGTAAGCCTCCTCCGTTTTGAATTAAAACATCGTTAGAGTAATGAAAACTAAACGGATCGTATAAACTGTAATATCTTTCGGTATATTTTGTTAAAACCGGATTTATTGTTGTTGGTTCAAATGATACGTTTAAGTCTCTAAATCCGTCTTGCATATAAACACCGTTAGGGAACATTTGCATTGTGTCGGTAATAGAGAAAGATCGTGTTTTTAATGTTTTAAATTTACCAACATAACCGTAGTCGAATAAATTATCTTTATGAGAATCGTCTTGCATTATGCTGTTTGTTTTAGAATAATCTACTTGTATTCGATAAAATACGTTTTTAAGTATTGATGCTTTTGCTTGTTCTTCGTCTTGGTCTTCGGAACCGAATTTTTGAATTAATCGAGCATATACTCTCCAGTTTGAATATATTTGTTGTGGGTTGTTATCGGAATTAAACATTTGATTTTCGGCTCCACGGTTAAATTTATTTTTTCTACTAAAATAATATAAGTGTCGATTTCGGTAATCCATGCTACCTCCAATTGTAATATTTACATTTTTTGAAGGTTTTATATCGACTTTGCCTGCAATTTCGGCTTGATATTTTGATATATTTTGTTTTGCTTTTACATTTTTAAAATTTGTTTTGTCAAGGTAGTTTGCATTATATATTGTTACATTTCCATCGGGAGATGGTTTAATAGGGTCGTTTATTATTGAGTTTAGTGCATCGTCGGTTGCAACCCAGTTTCCTATTGCTGAAGGATAGTCGTCTTTAACATAATTTAAACTTGTTGATAAAAAGAAACCTGCTTTAACATCTTTCTTAACTTTAGATGTATCGTTAGGATCAACGGTTTTTTTAACCCACAAAGGAGCAGAATACATAAATTCTGCAAGGTTGTAATGATATCCGTCTAAAAATTCGGAAGTAACGTATTCGGCAGAGCCAAAAGCTTTACGTGTTGGTCCTTTTGTTGTAATGCTGATAATACCTCCTGTTGCATCGCCATATTTTGCGGCAAGTCCACCTGTTACTACGGTAACTTGTTCTATTGCTGATTTTGGTAATGAGCTTGAGCCTCGAACTTTTACTCCGTCGATGTAATATACGGTTGCTTCGGAACGAGCACCACGTATGCTTCCGACTTCGCCATTTTCGGAATAAACTCCACCAACAGTTGTTGCTACCGAAGCTGCTGAACGTCCCGGCATTTTTGCAATATCTTCTGATGTTACAGTTCCTCCTGTTTCGGTTTGGTCTTTACTAATTAAAGGCACTTTGTAATCTTTAATAACAACTTCCTCGAGTTTGCTTACAGTTGATATCATTTTAAAGTTCTGGAAGGTTATTTTTCCTGCTATAATTTTTACTCCATTTAATTGTATGGTTTTATATCCCATATATGTGGCTTTTACTGTATATGTTCCTGCAGGAATTGGTTTAATGGTATATTTACCATCGAAATCGGTCATTGCTCCATTTACAAGACTTCCGTTTTGATAAATTGATACGTTTCCGAATGCAATTGGTTCTTTATTTCCTCCGTCGTAAAGTTTTCCCTGTAAAGTTCCTGATTGTGCATAAATACCTTGTGTAAAAGCTATTACGAAAACAAAAAACAATAATTTTTTTAACATAACAATTGTGTTTATTTATAAATACTTATTTTTCTTAAACTCATTTTTTACAAACCGTAAATATAGATAATATAATTTTATTTAAAAAAAATTAACATTATTTTTTATAACTTAACATATAATAAAGTCAAAACAATTTAAAAAACAACATAATAAATTAAGATAAATTTTATATAAGGATTAATTATTTTGATATCTTTTTGTTTAATTTTACCGTTTTAAAATTATTAAACAGATGAAAAAATACACATTATTAGTTTTATTTTTTTTAGGAACGTTTGTTATTTTGGCTCAGGATTTACCATATAATAATTTATATGTAAAAAATAATAAATCGTATATAAAAATAAACGGAAAAAAATATAGCGAAATAAAGTCGACATTTTATAATAAATATAGACATGAGCAAAATATAGGATTTAAGAATTTTGAAGATTGTGCTTATGGGTTAAAAAATTCTATTGCATTTGATTTTAACAGTAAAAGGTTAAATGGTAAATTGTATTACGGTTTAATACCTTCGGACACTAAATATCCTCAACCAGTGTTTTTTAAAGTAAGTTCTAAAATTAAGAAAGGTAAAGCAAAAATTAATTTAATGCCTTTGTTAACGGGAAAATACGATTTTATTAATTGGCAAAAAACAGGTATTGGCAAACTTGGATATAGAGTTGTTAACGAAAAAGGAGATATTATTTATGATGGCAGATTAAATTTTACTTTTGACTTTAAAACTAAAGTATTTAAAGTTGTAGCAAGTATTATCGAGGGTCCGTTTGTAAACAAACTAACCGATAATTCGGCAACAATATCATACAGAACAAATATCGATGCTATAACTATTTTAGAAGCTAACAAAAAAAGTTATCGTGATAAAATAAGTTGTCGTAATCATGAATTTACAATAAGTAATTTAAAATCAAATACAAAATATGAGTATACTGTAAAAACAAAAACACATAGCGAGAAATATTATTTTACAACAGCTCCAGAAAAAGGCTCAAAAACAAGTTTTACTTTTGCTTATGCAAGCGATTCGCGAAAAGGAAACGGTGGAGGCGAAAGAAATATATCGGGAACAAACGCTTATATAATGAAAAAATTGTCAGCGGCAGCAAGTTTATATAATGTAAAATTTTTTCAATTTTCGGGCGATTTAATAAACGGATATCTTATCGATAAAGATATTGCAAATTTACAATATATAAATTGGAAACATTCTATCGAAAATTTTTGGCATTACAGTCCTGTTTATGTTTCGATGGGAAATCACGAGGTTATGGTAAAAGCTTATGGCAGAAAGTTATTATCGAAAAAAAAGCGAGAATTAATTTTAATTGAAAATTTTCCGTTTAATAAAAATTCGTCGGAAAAGGTTTTTGCCGAAAATTTTTGTAATCCAGAGAATGGTCCTATTAGCGAAGATAATTCTAAATATGATTTTGATACTACGCAAATTAATTTTCCGTCGTATAAAGAAAATGTTTATTATTATACTTATGCTAATGTAGCGGTAATTGTTCTTAACTCTAATTATTGGTATTCGACAACATTATCGGATAATGATGCAACTCGTAAGGTTGGCGGTAATTTGCACGCTTATTTAATGGATAATCAATTAAAGTGGTTGGAGCAAACGTTAAATAAATTTGAGAAAGATACTAACATAAATCATATTTTTGTAAGTCAACATACTCCTGCTTTTCCTAATGGGGGACACTCAGGTGATGATATGTGGTATAACGGAAATAATTTTTTTAGACCATACGTAAAAGGCAAGCCTGTTGACTATGGTATAATTGAGCGTAGAGACCAATATCTTGATTTGCTTATAAATAAAAGTTCTAAAGTTCGTGCAATTTTTACGGGCGATGAGCATAATTATAATCATCTGGAAATATCGGATAAAATACTTAGATATCCTAAAAACTACGATAAGCCTAAAGTTAAATTATTACGTTCGATAATGCAAATAAATAATGGAGCAGCAGGAGCTCCTTACTATTCGCAAGAAAAGTTGCCGTGGTCTAAGTTTACAAAGGGTTTTTCGACGCAAAATGCTATTGTTCTAATATCGGTAAATGGCAAAAAAGTTAGTGCAAAGGTTGTAAATCCTGAAACTTTTGAAGTTTTAGACGGTTTTGATATTACCCGCTAACGTAGTAAGCTTTTATTGACCCTACAAGTATTTTAGCTTCTATTAATATTGGAATTTTGCGTTTATCGTCAGATACCCAAACGGTCATATCCTCGCCTCCGCTAAAAATACTGCCTTCGATAAGCAAAACTGAGAATTTAGAGCAGTTAAATTCTTTATTTTCGCGAGTTGTTATTTTTTCTTTTCCAAGATAACGTATGTATAAATTGTATATTTTATTGTCGATAATCATTGTAAGCGGAATTTTATCGCCGTTTTTATATTTAGAAAAATCAAGGGTGCGAGCTTTATAAATCATCGAAAGGGCATCGAAAATATTTTTTTTAATTTTTAGAGTATCTTTATGTAATGGTATTTTGGAATTTTCGCATTTTGTGTAAATCTGTTTTTTTGCGTAGTCAAAAATATAGCGATTGTTAACCGAATATCCTCCCTCGTATGAGTTGCGAACAAAAGCGATAGGTTGTAAAGTGTTTTTTTTGACTATGGACTCGTAAGTGTCACGAACTTTATAAAATAAATCATAAGATTTGTATGTTGTTCCGTAGCTACGAAACCAAAAATAATTTTTATTGTTTATGGTTTTATTCTCGACTTTAAAATATACTTTTCCGGCATTCATCCATATAAAACCTACATTATAGTATATCTCGTAATTTACTTTTTCGCCTACGTAAAACGGATATTTTTTTTGCGAAAATAAATTTGCTGTTGTTAAAAAAAATAATATTGTAAATAATAATGTTTTCAAAAAAAACTATGTTTTTACTTTTCCTATTTTATTTTCGATAGATTCTATTTTTTGAATCATTCGATTATTTTTGCCTTTGCGTATATCCATTGTAAGAGTTGAATAAACCCTATCGGCAAACGGTTCGAGAACTAAATACGATTTTTCTACAATTTTAAGAGCTTCGCTAATAGTTTCGGTTTCGATTATTGTTCCCATTGGAGTTAATTTGTAGCTTACTCCGCTATTTCGTATCATATCAATAATTTTACTAACATACGGGCTTGAGCTACTGCCTTCTTTACTTGTGGGAAACATTGCAAATTCTAATAATACTGACATTTTTTTATATTAAAATTAATATTTTTTGGTTAAATGCTTTTACTTTTTCAAAAAACGATAAGTTTTTGTTTTTATATTCTTGCAAATAATATTTTGCTTGATTAATAGCTTTGTTTTTTCTATAATATTTCTCGGCTTTAAATAATACGTATTTTTGTTGCTTTTCTGACAGATAATCGATTAATTTTTTTTGTGCGTGAGTTTTTTCGAATGCTATTAATGGTAATATTTTTTTATTTTTTATTTTTATTGTATTAAAAAACTCCCACTGGTGTAACCAAAACGGATAATCATTAGATATTGTTTTATAAAAATTAGAGTATTTTATAATTTTTTTGTTTAATTTTTTTTGGTTTAGTTTTATTGTTGCTTGTAAAAAAACAAGCATATTGTTTGAAAAATTATTAGTTGTTTTTTTTCTGAGGTTATATATTTCGATAATTTTATTTTTTTTGATATTTAATTTATAGCATGCATCAAAAAACATTTGTTTTGCTAATAAATCGTAAGTTTTATCAGCAAACAAAAATTGTTGTCGCAATATAGATATTGCACTATTGCCGTAGTCGTTGTTTAAATTATACGATTTTGCAAGTTCTATAAAAAATTCTGATGCCCGGGTTTTATTTATTTTGTTATTGTAAATAATACTGTCGGCAATAAGCTCGGCATTTCTGTAATTATCGGCAGCTAAATATTTGTTTTGTTGTATAAAAATAAGTTTTAAATATTCGGTTTCGACTTTTAAACTGTTTTGTGAAAATAAAAAAGTCGAAAAAAATAAGCTTAATAAAATAAATATATATCTCATCATATATTTTAAAATTTTACAGATAACCCTAAAGCGGGCGAGAATTTAATGTTAGACGATAAATTTTGTTCAAGTTTTAATTTTATACCATATTTATAACGAATCATATTTTGTTTTTTTTGTAGTTTATATTGTCCGTGAATCCAATCGTATAAATAAGTCGAAAAAATTGTAACCATAGAAGCAACAACAACAACATCGGATTTTTTTACCGACCAATCTTCTGTAATTTGAATATTATTTGTATTATCTTTTGAGTTTATTAATCCGCTATACCATTTATCGCCACGGGCTTTACTGGAAAAGTAAGAAGCCCCAAGTCCTATATACGAGGCCGTTCGCAATGTTAATAACGTATAGGCTGTTTTGTTTTCTTTTGCTTTAAAATGGACATATCCGGGAACAATTATTGCATACATCATATCTTTCATTCGCAGGTTTTGCGATAAAAGTTGAAATTCGTTAAAACTCATTGTCGATGGTATTTTTGGCGAGGTTATATTATCGTCTTTTTTTATATTATATAAGTCTATATCCTGCGAAAATACCATGCTTTTTACAAGTATAAGAGATAATATTATTAATATTTTTTTCATAATTCAAAAGTTTCTTCTACGTCCCAATTTGCTCTAATGTTTATTTCTTTATCAAAAAATTTAATTCTCTCGGGTTGTATTTTATTTTTGTAGTTACCTGTATCCCATTTTTTATTATTGTTTGAATCAAATATTGCTTTTAAATAATATTTTCCGGGTTTTAAATATAAAAAATTAAAACTATTATTAGTGTTTGTAAAATATATTTTTACAATATTTTTTTTAGAATCTAACAGTTGCAAAATAATATTTTTGTTGTTTATAGAGTCTAACGTAATTTTTAAATTACCGTAATCGGAAAATTTTGTTACAGAAAAGTATATAGTGTTTGATTTGTTACAAACATTATAAATGCTGCAAAAACAACTATCGTTTATAACTAATTTGTAATTTCCTGATTCTTCCCATTTATTTTTTAAAACAATTTTTTGTTTGTTTAAGCTATCCTCAAATATTTTAGGATTTATTTTTATAAAACTTGTATCTTTTTTTTGATAAAGATATATTTTGTTTATTTTTTTTTGTTTAATAGGAGTATTTAAAGATATATTAATGTTTTTATAAATATCTAAAATACCTTTGTTTTTTACATTGATAGAAAAACTTGTTTTTGATAAATTATTATTGAATTTTTGTTCGCCGTTTTTTAAATAAGTTGGTTTTGTTAGTTCAAAAGTATCGGTTTTTAATGTTATTTTTTGTAACGAGTCGGTAATTTCATGTTTTATTAATAAGTGTATTGTGTCGGCATTATATGCCAAACTATCGGTAATCCATACGTTTAAGGTATCGTTTGTTGCATTTGTGTCTATTATAAAGCAATTTTTGTTAGAGTTATTTAATAGTTTTATTAGAGGTGTAGTTTTTAAGGTTTTATTAAAAATTAAAATTAATTTTTCTTTTGATACTCGTTTTGCAGATACTAAAAATTGTTTTTTTTGATTCTCATTAAACAAAAACATCTTTATATTGTTTGGTAAATATTTGTTTAATTTAAATACAACAATGCTATCGTTTTGTAAGGTATCGGTTTTTATTGTGTCGATTTTTTCGATAATTTTAATATCCGGTTTTATAAGTGTATCGCTAAATGCAATATTTTCTGAAGGCGAATCAAAAATAAAATTACTGTTTTTATCGTCTAATGCAAAAATCATATAATTTGATTTTGCAATGTTTGTAAACTCAAAATTACCTGTTTTATTGGTTTTTGTTATATAGTATGGTTTTTGTTTTAAAGGCATTGTGTCGTTTGTATTTTTATATAAAAACACAAAAATATTTTTTGCAGGAGTTAAGTCAAAAGCATTTAAAATTTGCCCCGATATTTTTAGCGAGTCTATAATATTACCTGTAGAAAAAACAAATTTAAAATTTGATTTTGGATTTCCTTCGTTTATATCAACAATTGCATCGTTAAAATTAAAAGTATATGTTGTATTTTTTTGCAAACTGTCTTTTATACTTATTATTAAACTCTTATTTTTTATTTTAACATCAGGTTTTTTGTTTAACGGTGGCGATATAATTAAATTTTTATTTAAATTTTTTAGTTTAATATATTCATCAAAATCTATTTTAATTTTTTTATCGTTAAAATTTACCGATTCGTTTTTAGGATAAGAACTTATAACAACAGGAGCTTGTGTGTCTTTTGGCCCTCCCGATGGAGCTCCTACGTTTGCACAATCAATAAAAATAAATATTGATATAAAAAATAAAAAATATTTAAAAAAATATTTTATCATCTGTAAAATATATAATTTTATAAAATTAATTACAAAGAAAAAAAATATATGAACAAAGATATAAGTTTCTCGCAATTAAATAGAAACATTTTTATTGATTCGGCAAAAAATAATTATTTTGATTTATTAATCATAGGAGGAGGAATAACAGGAGCAGGCATTGCCCTTGATGCTACAACACGTGGACTAAAAACAATATTAATAGAAAAACAAGATTTTGCCGAAGGAACAAGCTCCCGTTCTACAAAACTTGTTCACGGAGGATTGCGATATTTGCAAAATTACGAGTTTAAACTTGTTCGCGAGGTTGGTCGCGAAAGGGAGATTGTTTATAATAATGCATCGCATATAGTTCGCCCGCAGAAAATGATGTTGCCTATTATTAAAAACGGGTCGATTAATAGGTTTCTCGGATTTGTAGGTCTTACAATGTATGATTATTTAGCCGGAGTAAGAAAAAAAGAACGTAAAAAAGTATTATCGAAAGAAGAAACTTTAAAACAAGAAAAACTTTTAAATAAAGATATTTTAAAAAGCAGTATTCTTTATTACGAATATAAAACCAACGATTCGCGATTAACAATTGAGGTTCTTAAAAAAGCTTTTGAATATAATGCAACGTTATTAAATTATGTAAAAGCCGAGAACTTTATATATAAAAATAATAAAATTACAGGTGTAACGGCAAAAGACATATTAACCGATAATACTTTTGATATATCGGCTAAGTATATTGTTAATGCAACAGGACCTTGGGTTGACGATTTACGCAAAGCCGATAAATCGATAAACGAACACAGTATACAATTAACAAAAGGAATACATTTAACCGTATCTCGCGAAAGATTTAAAATTTCTAATGCAATATATTTTGACAATTGCGATAAACGAATGATATTTGTTATTCCTCGTGATAATAGTGTTTATATAGGAACAACCGACACTTTTTACAATGACGAAAAAGAAAATCCAAAAATTAATATTTCCGATATTAATTATTTATTAGATGCTGTAAATAAAATGTTTCCGTTGGTAAAATTAACAATTAATGATATTAGCTCGGCGTGGGCAGGTTTAAGACCTCTTATAAAAAAACAAGGAAAAAAGCCATCGGAACTTTCGCGTAAAGACGAAATATTTATTTCGCCGTCGGGATTAATTTCAATAGCAGGAGGAAAACTTACAGGATACCGATTAATGGCAAAAAAAATTGTTGATAAAATTTTTGACTATATACAAAAAGATAATGATAACAAATTTGTTGAATGTAAAACTAAAAATTTAAAATTATCGGGAGGTGAGTTTAATTTTGATACCCACGGTTTTAAACTTATAGAACTTGCCGAATCGAAATTTTACGATGCTCAACAACTAAATTTGTCGGTAAAAGATTCTGATAAACTTTTTTTTAGATACGGAACAAATTACGATAAAATAATAGAAAAAGCCTACGAATTACGTTCGGCAAACGAAACATCAAATTTGTGGTTAAAAGCAGAGTTGTGGTATTGTATTAATTATGAGATGATAAATAATTTATCGGATTTTTTTATTCGCCGAACAGGAATGATTTTTTTTGAATATGATAATATTAAAAATCTTATAAATCCTACCGCCGATTATATGCAAAAGATATTAGGTTGGGATAATAAAACAAAAGAAAAAAAAATATCGGATTTTAAAGCAAAATATTTAAGTGTTAAAAATTTTTTTACGAAAAATTAATGCAATGTAATAAAAAACACGGGGGTTAATTACAAAAAAGATATGTTTTTTTTGATTTTGTTTAAAAATTAAGGGGGTGTATTAAATTTTTTTAATACTTTTGCGTGAATTTATAAAAATTTAAAAAAAATGAATTTTAGACAACAAGCTATAACCGAAATATCGAAACGAACATTTTCGAAATTTGATATACCTGAGAAAAAAACATCAGATTATTTTGCATCAGAAGTTTTTACACGCAAAAAAATGCAAGAATATCTTTCGAAAGAAGCATACGAAAATATTATATCGGCAATTGATTACGGTAAAAAAATTAATCGCAGAATATCAAACCAAATAGCTTTAGGAATGAAAGCTTGGGCTTTAGAAAAAGGTGTTACTCATTACACTCATTGGTTTCATCCGTTAAACGGAGCTACAGCCGAAAAACACGATTCGTTTTTTGAACCGACAAACGACGGTGGTGCAATTGAACGTTTCGACGGAGATATGCTAATTCAGCAAGAACCTGACGCGTCGAGTTTTCCTAACGGAGGAATACGAAATACTTTTGAGGCTCGCGGTTATACGGCTTGGGACCCGTCATCGCCGGCATTCATTATGGGAAAAACCCTTTGTATTCCTACAATATTTATATCATATACAGGCGAAGCGTTAGATTATAAAACACCCCTGTTAAAAGCTCTTAATTTATTAGATACCGAAGCTACAAAAACCTGCAATCTTTTTGATAAGAATGTAACAAAAGTTATATCAACATTAGGTTGGGAACAAGAATATTTTTTAATTGATAAAGCCTTATATTTATCGCGTCCCGATTTGGTTTTAGCAGGACGAACACTTATGGGACACGCCTCGGCAAAAGATCAACAATTAGAGGATCATTATTTTGGTTCTATTCCCGATAGAGTTGCAAACTTTATGCGAGAATTCGAATACGAAGCTCTAAAATTAGGTATTCCGGTAAAAACACGACACAACGAGGTTGCTCCTAATCAATACGAGTGTGCTCCTGTTTTTGAAGAAACTAATCTTGCTGTTGACCATAATCAACTTATTATGGAGCTAATTTCTAAAATTGCAAATAAACATAATTTAAAAGCTCTTTTTCACGAGAAACCTTTTGCGGGAATTAACGGTTCCGGAAAACATAACAATTGGTCGTTAATGACAAACACGGGTGTTAATCTTTTAAAACCGGGCAAAAATCCAAAATCTAATTTACAGTTTTTAACTTTTTTAGTAAATACAATAAAAGCTGTTTATGATAATGCCGATATTTTACGAGCAAGTATAGTATCTCCGGGTAACGAATACCGTCTTGGAGCAAGCGAAGCTCCTCCTTCTATAATATCGGTATTTTTAGGGAAACATCTTACCGATGTTTTAAATGATATAGAAAAAAAAGTTACCGATACCAAAATGACTCCCGAAACCAAAACAGAGTTAAAATTAAATATAGGAAAAATTCCCGAGATACTTTTAGACAATACCGATAGAAATCGCACATCGCCTTTTGCTTTTACAGGAAACCGTTTTGAGTTTAGAGCTGTTGGTTCGTCGGCAAATTGTGCAGCTCCTATGATAACGCTTAATACTGCAGTTGCAAATCAATTAAAAATTTTTAATAATAAAGTAAATGAGTTAATATCAAAAGGTATAAAAAAAGACGAAGCCATTTTTAATATACTTAAAGAAATAATTATTGAATCGAAAAAAATAAGATTCGAGGGTAACGGTTATGGACAAGAATGGATAAATAAAGCAAGAAAAATAGGATTATCGAATATAAAAGAAATGCCCGATGCCATAAAAGCCTATATATCAAAAGAATCGATTAAATTATTTGTTGATAATAAAATTTTTACAAAACGCGAATTAGAAGCTCGATACGAGATACGACAAGAAATTTATATTAAAAAAATTCAAATAGAATCAAGAACTTTAGGCGATTTGGCTATAAATCATATTATACCTATAGCTTTAAAATATCAAAATTTATTGGTAAATAATGTTCAAGGATTAAAAAATATTTTATCGGATACAGAGTTTCAAGAAACTGCAATATCACAAATAGAATCAATAAAAAAAATATCAAAACATATACACGAAATTCGTATTTTGGTTAAAGAAATGGTTGATAACAGAAAAGTGGCAAATTCAAGCAAAAACTTATCGGATAAAATAGAAAAATATAAAAATAATGTTAAACCGTATTTAGAAAAAATAAGATATAATATAGATAAACTTGAGCTTATTGTTGATAACGAGATTTGGCCTTTACCAAAATATCGCGAACTTTTGTTTTTACTATAATTTTAAAAGTTTATTGTCGTCGTCTTAAAACTTTTGTTACAAAATATCTTTCGAAGTATTCGGTTGGTGTTCGTGCCGGATTGGCAATTATTTTGCCGTAAGGGTCGATTAAAATATATGTAGGATATGCTAATACATTGTATTCGTTTATTAGTTTTTTATTTTCTCCGATATTTAAAAAAGTCCAATTTAATGTTTTGTTTTTAGATTTAAATTCTCGTAATTTTTTTAAGTCGGTATCTAAAAAAATTGTAATTATTTGTAGTTTATCGTTATATTTTTTTTGCAGAGTTTTTAATAGCGAGAAATCTTTCATACAACTATATGCTTTGCTATACATAAAATTAAGATAAATATATTTTCCTCTAAAATCTTTAAGCGATATGTATGCACTATCGCTATTTTGCAGACTAAAATCAAAACTATTTATATTTTGTGTGGGTTTTATATTTATAATTTTTTTCTTAATTTTTTTTGCTATAATTTTATGTTCCTTAATTTTTGATTGTATTATTAAAGTATCAAGAGCTTGCACTATAAAACGTTTTTTAAAATCGTTATCGTAAATGGCATCGTGTAAGCCTTTAAGTGTTATAAACTCTAAAAGTGTTGTGTCGTCGGTTATAATTTCTTTTGATAACGAACGCATAATTACATTTGAACTTTTCGATAAATTTACATTTGAGTATATGTATTTTCCTTTTACCGAATGTCCTATATCGGTAAAATAGTTTCGATACATATTGTTAAATAAATCCATATATGCAATATTGTTATAAAGTATAGGCTTGTTAACAAAATAGTAATGGGTAATATATTTGTAATCGCGTTTATACGAGAAAAATTTAAGGTAAGCTATTTTGTAGTATAAATAATTTTTAAAATAATTGTTGTTATATTTATTAAAAGTAGTATCTAAAACATTTATCATAGAATCTATATCGGATTTTTCGCGTAACCGAAATATTTTATAAAAATTTAAATTAAGATATGGGTTTAGAATATTGTTAAATTTTTGTATAAGAACATTTACGTCGTCTTTTGCGGGATTTTTTATTCCTATATTTATTAAAAACGGTCGAAAATACGGGTTTAAGCTGTCTTTTAGTTTTTTTTCGACTAACGGTGGTAAAATAATATTATATTTTTTATACGGTTCGGCAAAAAAATATGCTTTGTATATGCCTATATTTGTAAAAACTTGTGTTGTTCGATTTAAATTAAACGATAGTTTAAAATTGCCGTTATTATCTACTATGCTCGAGTCTAATTTGTCGATATCTTTTGTTATGGGATTGTTGTATTTGTAAAAAACAATAGTTTTGTTTTTATAATCTTTGGCATTGCCAAAAACACTAACATTTTGCGATTTGGCAAATAAACTTATAATTATTAATAATATTATTAATTTATATTTTAGCATTGATTTAAGAAACTTGTTTTTTATATAAATTATTGCCTATTTTTTTAAAATAATTCCTTTTGGAATAAATTTATAAGTTTCGCCTTTGTGTTGGTATATATCGCGAATTATTGTAGAGTTTATTGCTGTAAACTCAGGTTTTGTAAGAATAAATATTGTTTCGATATTGTTATCGATAAGTTTATTGTTTTGAGCAATCATACGTTCGTATTCAAAATCGGCAGATGTTCGCAATCCGCGAATTATAAAATTTGCATTGTTTTTTTTGCAAAAATCAATTGTAAGTCCTTCGTATAAATCTACTTTAATTTTTTTATTATTTTTAAATGTTTGTTTTATCCACTCTAAACGTTTATCAATAGGGAAAAATCCTTTTTTTTGGGAGTTATATCCTATTGCAATAATAATTTCGTCAAAAATTTTTAGAGCTTTATCGGCAATGTATTTATGTCCTATTGTAATAGGGTCGAACGATCCTGGAAAAACAGCACGTTTCATAGTTTTATATTTTTTTTATCAAGTTATTAATATATTCGGGCGATTTAATTAAACGGGAACCATACCAAGCAAAATATTCGCAATCGACTATAAATAATTTTGTTGATTTAAGATTTGTGAAAATTTTTTTATGTTTTTCGGTAAATTTATATGGTTCGGTTGATAAAAAAATAATATCAGGATTTAGTTTTTCTATCTCGTTTAATGTTGTTACAGGATATCTGTCGTGTTTAAAATCAAAAATATTTTTTCCTCCTGTTTTTTTCATAATATCGTTTATAAATGTATTTTTTCCTACAACCATTAATGGATTGTTCCAAATAAAAAATGCAAAAGATTTACCATTTAACGATAATGATATTTTGCTGAAATTATGTTTAATTTTATTAATTATTTGTTTTGCATTTTTTTTTGTTTTTGTAATTATTCCGATATTATTTATTTCTGTAAGAGCATCGTCTAACGTATTAATATCGGTTAAATATATGTTATATTTTTTTGATAATTCTTCGATTTGTTTTTTTGTATTTTCTTCTTTGCTTGCAATTATTAGGTCGGGATTTATTGTATTTATTTTATCGATGTTTATATTTTTTGTTCCTCCTATTTTTTCTATTTTTTTTACTTTATCTTTAGGCGATATACAAAAATTTGTTATTCCTTTTATATTTTTTTCTAAACCTAAATCAAACAATAATTCTGTTAACGAAGGAACTAACGATACAATTTTATTTATTGTAATATTGTCGGTTTTTTTTATAAACATTAACTAATTTCTTTTTCTTTGGTAGAGTTTACAAATAATACGTTTCCTATATCGGGATATTGGTTAAATAGTGTTACATCGTTTTTTTCTATATCTTCTTTTAAAAATCCCACAATTGTTAAATCTGCATCCATAGAGTTTTCGGATATTATTTGAGCATTTGTTTTATTTGTATTGTTTGATATTAAATTTACATTTTTAGATGATATTGGCAATCGTCCTGTTTTTATTAATTCTTTAATTTTTTGTTTTTGGTTTTCTATATCAGAATTGGGGAATATTGCAAAGATTTTAATTATTCCGTGTTTCCATTCGGGGTGTCCCAGTATAATATAGGCTATTAAAATCATAAGATTTGCATTTTCAAAATCGTTAACCGTAATCCAGATATGAATATATTTTTTGTAACCAAAGCCTTTATACGATGTATTTAGAATACAAATATCGAGATTAGATGCACAAAATAGCTTGTAATTTTCGAGGGCGGTTTTTAAAACGTCGGGATTCTCCCTCGAGAACTCAAAAAGTATCATATTATTTCCTTTTCCGGCTATTCCCGATAGCTGAACAACTTGTGCTAATGCTGATGTATATGACGGGCTTATTATTGTATCGAGGTAAACTCTGTTTTTGTTTCCCGATGCAAGATTTATAAGTTTTTTTAATACTTTTCGTGATTCTTCGTTAGTTTCTTTATTTAACATACCTTTTATATAGTGTATATAAGTTCCAAATCCGTATTTATACGACATCCATCGTAAAAAATCAAATGCTGAACGGCGTTTAAAGGTGTCTTCTGATATACATATTATAAATGGTCGCCAACTTATGTCTCTTTCTTCTTTATCGGCACGTTGGGCAAAAACCTGTAATTGACGGCTAAGTTGAAAAATTACTCCTTTAAATAGTTTTCCTATACCTTGTTTTTCATTAGATGTTTTTGTAATAGCATAATATATAATTGTCATAATTATTAACGATAAAACAGCATACGGCATATTCATTTTAAACATTAACCATATTGATAATAATGCACCTGCTGCCGATAAATACCATTTAGATTTAAAAGTAGGGCGATATGCAGGGTCGGCTGCAAAATGTTCGAGAAATGATATTGCACAAATTGCACCATACGTAACCATAAAAAACATTGATATTATCTGTGCAACAAAGTTTACGTCTCCTATAAAAATAAAAATAAATGCAATAATTATTGTTATTATTGATGAGTTTTGTGGTTCATTTGTTTCTCCTTTGCCTTTAGATAACCAACGGTTAATTTTAATATTGGGTGCTATTTTATCTAATCCTATTGCTTGTAATGTTCTTGGGGCAACCATAATTGAGCCAAGTGCCGACGATATTGATGCGGCTGCTAAACCTATGGGAATTATTGGTCCCCAAATGGCTATACGTTGCATTATTAATTGGTCGTTATTTAAATCTTCGGGGCTTGCCGATATTGCTAATTTATATGCAATTAATACATAAATAATTATTCCTATAATTGTTGCCCAAATAGTTCCCCTGGGTATTGATTTTTTTGGGTCTCTTAAATCTCCCGATAATCCTAATCCTGCGGCAAGTCCTGTAAATGCAGGAAATATTATTGTAAATACTTGAAAATACGAGTAATTGCTATTTACATGAGCACTTAAATTGTATTGATTATGTGGTGTTAGCGAATGTCCAAATAAAAACATTGTTAATGATAGCCCAAGTATTGCAACAACAAGATATAAAATTTTCATTCCTACATTTGCTCCTTTTGTTAAAAAAACAACCGATAATAATGCCATTGTAGGAATGCTTATTGCTCTTTTATCGTAAATTAACCAGCCCCAATTTTCTGCAATATATTTTATTAGAGGGTCAAATGCCTCTGAAAAGGCTATTACATAAAACGCAACACTAATGGCTTGCGAAAGGTATAATGTTAGTCCTATAGCTCCTCCAATATTTAAACCAAACGAACGCGAAATTATATAATATGCTCCGCCGCCCATTACTTTTTGATTTGTAGCTATCTCGGCAACAGCCATAGCTGTGGGAACTGTTATTAAATGGCCAAGAATAATAATCCCTAAAACTCCCCAAAAACCTACTTGTCCTACAGCCCAACCAAAACGTAAAAATAAAATAGCTCCAAGTATGGTTGATATGGCTGTTAAAAAAACAGGAAGGGTTCCAAATCCGGCATTTTTTTGTTTATTCATTTTGTATGTAGAAAATAAATATTTAAGTAAAAATAAATATTTTATTTTATTAAATCTATTTTTTATAAAATATTATTTGCAGGGTAATGTGTTTTTTGTTTCTTAATTAAACGCGGTTATTAAAAATTTTTGATAGATAATAGTTTTCTAAGTCTCGCATTTTCTTTGTTTCTTGCTTTGTTTTATCGTTTTGTCCTGTAAGGTGTAAGATTCCATGGATTAAAACTCTGTAAAATTCGTGTAAATATTTTTCTTTAAAAATTTTTGAGTTTTCTTTTATTCTGTCAATACTAATATAAATATCGGCATTTACGGTTTTTAAATCGGTATAATCAAATGTAATTATGTCGGTATAATAATCGTGATTAAGATATTGATTGTTTATTTCTATAATTAAATCGTCGGAACAAAAAATATAGTTTATTTCTCCTATTAAAAAACCTCTTGATGTAATTGTGTCTGAAATCCACTTTTTTGTTTTTTTACGCAAGAATGCAGGAGGATTTCTGTCTTCGGAAAAAAAATTAATTGCCATTTAATTTAAATTTAATTTCTACCGCAGAGCCGTTATTTATAAAATTTAGTTCGTCGGATAAATGTTTTATTAAGAAAATTCCTCTTCCGTCGGGTTTTTCAATATTTTCGGGTAATGTTGGGTCGGGTATGTTTTTATAGTCAAAACCGTTGCCTTGGTCTTTTATGTAAAATTTTAATGTATTTGAATCAATATTGCATTCGAGACTGATAAATTTGTTGTTGTCTAAATTATTACCATGTATTATTGCGTTGTTTACTGCTTCGGTTACCGAAACTAAAACGTTTCCAAATAAATCGTCTTTTATAGATAGTTTTTTTGCTATTTCTTCTATAAATTTTTCTACAAGATTAATATTTTCAATATCAGAATTAAATTCTAACCGAGTTTTCATTATAATTTAAGTGTTTATAAATAGTGTATTTTCTTTATACTAAAAAATTTAAATTGTGTTACATTTTTTTATAAAAAAAGCAGAATTTTAAAATTCTGCTTAATATATTTTATGTGGATTTTTTAACCACAACCTCCTGTAACTTCTTTTTTCTTGCGTTTTATAAGTTTTTTCTTTGGTTTTGGCGAAGAGTTGTTAGTATTTGTTGCTGTATTTATTTTTTTATTGCTTGGTTTTTCTCCTTTAATTAATGGAAAGTCGTGTAATTTTTCGGCTGGTTTAAATCCGTGCCAATGTTCTCGTGATACTAAAACATCGTGCATAAAACTATTTGCTCCAAAACCAAGGGTAAATGCTTTATATCCTAATAATCTTAGATATGCTATTGTAAAAGCTGCGTTTTGTCCTGTAAAACAATATACTAATATGTTTTTATCAGTTGGTAATGTGTTTAAGAATGTTGTGTCGCTTAAGTCGTGTTTTGGAGTATATTGTATTGCTCCGGGTATATGGCCTTTTAAATATTTATCTTTTGGCCAATAGTTTATAATATAAAAATTACTGTCGGCAAAAGCTTTATCGGCTTTAACTATTAATTTATAGAATGGTATGTTTAATGCTTCTTTTGCTCTTTCTTTAAGGATTTCTGCTCCGCATTGTTTTCCGGTTTTTATTTCGGGAAGGTTATATTTTCTTCCTTTGGGATTATTTTTTGTTTCTAATGCATTTGCATATTTATTTGATATGTTTTTTGACCAATCGTCAAAAGTTCTGTTCCACGAACCCATTCCGTATTTCATAGCATATACATTATTATATCCTAGTAATCGCAATATTGATGTTGCGTAACTTGATGATTGTCCGGAATAACAAACTAAAACTATTTTATCGTATATTGCAGGTACTATATTTTTTTCGAAATAGTTGATGAGATTGTTCATTTTTACATTAACGGCTCCGTTTATATGTCCTTCTACATAATCGTCGTGTAATCGTGTATCTATAACAAAGTAATCTGATAGATTTTCGTTTACATCTTCGGCAGAAACCATATTAGGAACTCCTAATGTGTTTATATAATCACCGGTATTTTTTATATACTCCATTAATATCTGGTTCTCGGGTAATGTTATGGAGTCTTCGTTGATTGTTTTTACATTTAATCCGGGATTATAATAATGTTCGCAACTACTTGTAATAATTGCAAATGATATAAATACAAATAAAATTTTTATAATTCTTTTCATTTTTGTTATTTTATAAATTAACAAATTATTTTTTATTTTTTAAATTATCCACAACCTCCTGTAACTTCTTTTTTCTTACGTTTTATAAGTTTTTTCTTTGGTTTAGATGATGTGTTATTATCGGTAGGAACTGTTCCTCCTGCTGTTTCGGCTACAACTTTCGCATAATCGTATTTTGGTTTTTCGTCGTTATAAATTCCAGTTTTTATGCCGAAATCGTTTATCATATATTTATTTATAAAATCGAAACCACCTAAAGCTACTTTAATATTTTTATAATTAAGTTGTTTTAGCATTAGATATACATCAATGGCTTGTGTTGCATTGTAACCATATATTACATTAATTTTTTTATCTTGATTTAAGATGTCAAAATTTTCGTTATTAAAAATATCTTTTGCCGGCACATTAATTGCTGAATCTACATGATTTACTATAAAGTCATGTGGGGTTCTTAAATCTATAAATCTGTATGTTTTCATTTTTTCTGGACAATAAAAAATATTTGCCACTTTTTCTACAGGTAATATATCTGTTTTATTAATGTATGTTTTTAATGTTTGTTCCGGAGATAAAACATATTTTTTACTATTGTCAACTCCACAACTAATCATTAAAACTATTACCGATAGTATTAATATTTTATTTATTATTTTCATTATTTTTAATTTTTTATTATACAATAATATTTAGATTATAAATAATTATCCACAGCCTCCTGTAACTTCTTTTTTCTTACGTTTTATAAGTTTTTTCTTTGGTTTACTTGCTTGTTCGTTTCCAGATGACACTGTGCTTCCTCCTCCAAAATAGAAACTTGCTCCTTTTCTAAATTCGTATAAGTCTTCTTGTTTTCTATCCCATACAATGGGGTTGTATTTTGGCCGTAATATGTTGTCAACCCAAGCATTTAATCCTCCGTCCATAATATAAATATTTTTATATCCTAAACGTGTTAAAATCATCCATGCTACATCAGAGTTTGAGCTTCCGTTAGAAAAAATTACCGTGTTATATACATCTTGGTCAAAATAATCTAAGTTTTCCTTTTTTAATAAATCTTTTAAAGGAATATTAATTGCTCCTTTTAGTGTAAATTTGTTGTATTCGTCGGCAGTTCTTATGTCTATTAGTTGCAACGATGGGTCTTTTGATATTATTGCTTTTGCAACATCTTCGGTAGTATAAAATCTTGTTCTTTGTATTAATTTTTGCTGTAGTTCGTGAGGCGAAACTTTTGTGTTGTCATTATTGTTGTTTGACATTAACAACCATATGCCTGTAATAAGCATTAACCCAATAATAAATTTATCTAGATTTTTCATTTGTTTATAATTTTATAGTCCGAGTTCTTCTATTTTTTCAACAGGTTTTTTTTCGTTTACTCTTTTTTGTATTTTATCAACAACTATAAAAGCAATTATTGCAATTATGAGAACGATAAAAATAAATAGTTCGTTAGACATTCCTAATTTTTCGGCAATATTTGCTTTTCCTAAACCTCCTTTTGAGCGTAAATTTTGAAATAGGGATTCGTATGTGAAAGCATATCCAAATATACCTATAAATACACCTCCAACAAATGCTATTCCGTCAATTTTTCCTGTTGATGCCGCACAAATACTTGTACCGGGGCAAAATCCTCCGAGAATAAATCCTAATCCCATTACTATACCTGCTATTAAAGTAGGTATCCAAAATGTTTTTGGATAAAATGTTAGGTTAATATCTATTAATCCGTAGCTGTCCATTAAAAATAATCCTATAGCACCTGTTAAAGCAGCTGTAAAGAATACTTTTAGAACAACAAAATCATAACCATAAAAAACACCTGCTAATTTTCTGGTATTAGTAAATCCTCCTGCTTCTAATCCTATACCAAAACCTATACCTATAAATATAGCAATAAATAGGTTTAAAGGATCTGAAATTAATTCTTGTGGAAATAATGGTCCCATAATTTTTTATTTTTTTAAATCCATAATTTTCTAAAAAAATATGCAAATGCATATCCTCCGCCAAATACTGCGGCTAATCCAATGTATCCCGATAAGGCGTTAACCGCCATTCCGGACATAACTAATCCTGAGGTACAACCTCTCCCTAATTGAGAGCCTATTCCCCATAAAATACCTCCTATAATAGCAGCTATTATTCTGGTTTTGTTTGTAATTTTTGGCGATTTTCCTACTTTAAAATTAAGTCTACCAAAGTATGCTGCCGATAAAATTGCACCAAAAATAACTCCTATTATTTCGAATATTAACCAAGAGTTTAGTGGCGATTTTCCTTCGGATACTAATGGAGAGCAGTAAGCCGAATTAAGGGCATAATTATGATTTACACCATTAATTGTAGCAACTACTACTTTTTTAAATGCTCCACTTCCGCCTAAACCTTCTCCCGAAAAATAATATGCGGCTATTAGCATTAAGCCTATTATAAAACCGGCTAAATACGGATTCATATATTTATTACTTCTATCTTTCATAATTTTTATAATTTTAGTATAAATATCTTGTCAATTGACCTGCCTCAACCATAATAAATCTAAATACCAAGCCTCCTAATAGTATTAAAAAGGCCGGAACAGCAATAGGTATTTTGTAGCCAAATAATTCCATAAGTTCTAAAAGAGCAGGTAATACTAATCCTATTCCTACAAAAAATCCCCAGAATACAGCTGTAAATTCTCCTCCAAGGAATAATGCGGCGGCTTCTTGTTGAACTTCGGAACTTGCTAAATATCCCATAAACATGTGTATTATAAAAAATAGCTCTATTGCTACTAGCATTAAATCTATTTTACTAAATGATATTTTCTCGAAATGGTCGCGAGCCATCCACATAATAACTGCTACGCCTGTTGATACTCCAGATACTAAGAAAAGTGGTCCTAATATAGATGTATTCCATAATGGTCTTGCATTAAATGCTGATAGTAATATTCCTGTATAAACTCCTAATATTATTGATAATAATAATAGTATCCAAGCCATAATTTTTTGGTATTTTCTTGCTATTTTAATTATCCATTTTATTATGTGACATTTACCAATAATAATTTTATCAACCCATTTTAAAAATTTTGTTATTATTTTACATTTACCATCAAAATAATCTATTATATCGTCAAGGTATAGTAATGGCCAAATGATTGATAACGGGGTTACTATACCTAGCGTCCAAGCTCCCCAAGACATTGGCGATTCAAATCGTATTGTTGTGTATAATTGCCAAAAGAATTGGGTGTGTTTTAAATCTAAAAGCAAGGCTAATAGTCCTATAATAATAGCAATTGGAGCAATAATAGGGGATATTTTAACTGCAACATTATATTTATCGGTTTTACCTGTTATAAAAAAGTATGTTGCAAAAAATATTAATCCGGCAGCAAGCCCTCCTAAAAATAAATACAATGGTATTTGCCAATGCCATATATGCAAAACCGGGTCTATGTTTGGTATGTTTCTACCGCTTACAAAAAGTTCTTCTTTCATTATTCTTTATTTTATATTAAAAAATAAACTTGTGGTTTTGTTCCTGCTTCAGGAGCATTAACTTTCCATTTTCTTGATTTCAATAATTTTGATACCGGAGAATTTGGATCGTCTAAATCGCCAAAAGTTAAACATCTGGTAGGACAAACCGATACACATGCCGTGTCTTGTCCTTTTGCCACACGATGGTCGCAGAATGTACATTTATCAACATATCCTTCTGGGTGGAAATATCTTGCTTCGTATGGACATGCTTGAATACATGCTCCACAGCCAATACATTCGTCGTGAGTAACTTTAACTATTCCTCCCTCGATTATATGGCTAGCTCCTGTAGGACATGTTCTTACACATGGAGCGTCGCCACAATGGTTGCATCTTTCGGATCGAATTTCGAGATGTAGTTCCGGATATGTTCCGTCTACATTTTCTACAATCCAATCTCTACAGTAACCATGAGGGACATTATTTTCTGTTTGACAAGCAACTACACAGTCGCTACATCCGACACATTTTTTTGTGTCCATTGCCATTGCGTATCTCATGCTTTAACCTCCTCGTTATTTGGGTTATCAGTTAATATTTCAACAAAATTTGATCTCATTCCTGTGCCTCCTGTAACATCGTCTATTAATACTTTTGTTATTAATTCCCAGTCGGCAGCTCCTTTTCCGTAAGCTGTTTTCATTTGTTTAGCTTTATTTCCAAAACCATGAGGTAAGTAGACTGAATCGAATCTTATTCTTTCGGTAATTCTAACTTTAACAGGATATGAAGAAACAACTCCGTCTTGATTTCTTAACCACACTTCTTGTCCCGGTTCTAAATATAATAATTTTGCTACTTTTGGGTTTACCCATAAATGATTTTCGCTTCGTAAATCGTTTAAAAAACGGTTATTTATAGTTCGTCCGAATGTATGCATTGGAACTCTACCGTAAATAAGTCTATAAAAACCGTCCTCGGGTTGTGGATGTTCTTTAAATACAGGCATAGGGTCGTATCCCATCGCATCTAAGTCGGTAGAGTATAATTCTATTTTTCCGGTATTTGTGTTAAAGAAGTATTCTTCTCCGTCTTCTAAAAACAAGGCTTCTTCTCTATCGAAAGTTTTAACTCCTATTTTTTTCATTTCTTCTAACGATGTTCCTACTTGTTTTAGTTGCCAATCGAGAACTTCTTCTAAATCTTTCCAAGGATAATATTTTTCTAATCCTAATCTTAATCCTATTTCTCTTGCAATCCACCATCCCGGTTTTGATTCGTACATAGGTTTAACGGCCGGCATTCTTAATGCAATTTGCGGTTCTTTATGACGTGTTGTTCTTAAATAATCGTATCGTTCTAAATAGGTGCATTCGGGTAAAACAACATCGGCATATCCTGTAATTTCTGATGGCATAGTATCTACAACAACTATAAATTCCATATTTTGGATAGCTTTTTTTGTTTTTTCTTGATCAGGTATGGATTGTATTAAGTTTGTTGCGGTAATATACCATGCTTTTATTTTGTGTTTTAATTTGGTATCGGGTAATGATGCGTCTATTAATATATTTGTAACTCCTGTAAAAGCTCCTTTGTATTTATCTTTTGTAATATCTTTCCATGTCCATTTTGGTTCGGGGTAATGTGGTGTAGGATAATGTGGCACATGTATTTTCTCAGGAAAATAATATCCTCCTTTTTTTCCCCAAGAACCAAGTAGTGCGTTTAATATTGCTATTGCTCTTGTGCGTTGAGTATCGTCGCCATACCAAGCAGTATGTCGTCCAGGATGAATTGCTACTGCAGGCGAAGCATTTGCCATTTCTCTTGCAGTTTTTCTAATTAAATCGGGAGCTATATCTGTTTTGGTAAAAGCCCATTCGGGTGTATATTTTTTTACATGATTTTTTAAATCGTCAAAGCCATAGGTGTATTGTTCTACATATTTTTTGTCGTATAAATCTTCATAAATTAGAACGTGCATCCATGCTAAAAGTAAAGCTAAATCTGTTGCAGGTTTAATTGGTAACCAATATTTTGATTTTGATGCAGCAGTTGAGAAACGAGGGTCAACAGTAATAACTGTCATTCCTCTGTCGATACCTATTGACATATCTTGCACTATACCATTGTGCATGTTTTCTCCAATGTGACTACCTATTAATACTAAACATTTAGAGTTTCTAAGGTCGGTTGGTTCCGGAGAACCTATTCCTGCTCCGTATGTATTTATAAATCCTGCTTCTCGTGCTCCTAAACATTGAGCAATTGCTGGTTCTGCCGTGTTGTCGGAACCAAAAGATTTAAATAAATGTTCAAAGTGATGTGCTGTTGTTCCGTGGTCTAATAAGGCAATGCTCTCATAACCATATTTTTCGCCAACTTCTTTGGTTTTTTTTGCTACGTAATCTAAAGCTTCGTCCCAAGACACTTCTTTAAAAGTTTGGCTACCTGGTGCTCCTACTCGCATTAAAGGTTTTTTTAATCGGTCTTTATCGTATAACATTCCTACTCCTCCGGTACCTCTTGGGCATAATCTGCCGGTTGAATGTAAATCGCTATCGTTTCCTATTATTTTTTGAACTTTGCCATCTGCACCTTTATAAGCAAAAGCTGCACAGTTCCAAAAACAGACTTCGCAAATTGTTGGAGTTCGTTCTGCTTTTGATTCATCTATAGGAGTTTTTTCTTTTGGCAAAAAACTTGGAACCCAGTCCAAAACAGGATTTGCCAATGCTAAACCTCCTACGCCAATAGCCGAAATTTTAATAAAATCTCTTCTTGTTTTCTTTTTCATGCTTTAGCTTTTTGTTATATTGATTTTAACAAAAGTAAATAATTAATAAAATTTTCATTAATTATTTAATATGTTTTTTAACCTTTTTTAATGTTTTTTTCTTTGATAAGGATATAACTACCTTAATGTCTTTTTTTTAAAAAATAGTTAATTTCCAAAAAATATAAAAAATCGAGAATGCCGATAAAAATATTATTCCTATCCATGCGTGTATTTTTAACCAAAGTTTTGGACGTGCTTTTACAGGCATGTGTTTGTCGGTTACAACCATATAATTTAAAATTGCAAAAAACGGAGCGGTTACAAATGATATTGTTGTTGCTAAATCTACCATAAATTTCATGCTTGAACTAAAAAAGAATAGCAAGGCTAAAGAGCCTGTTACAACAATTGTCATCCAAAATATTGATATGCTGCCTGTATTTTTTTTTGTTTCGTTATTTTTTATTAGTTTTATTGATGGAGTTAAAACCCGCGAGTATGCGTCTAAACATGTTGTTGTTGTGCTAAACATTGTTGTAAGAGCTGCTATTGCTATTATCCAATAAGCCCAAGCTCCTGTGCTTGATGTAAACATTTTTATTAATTGTCCTGAAAAAGCTATTCCTTTTGGCGAGAATTTTTCTCCTGAACCGTACATAACTAATGCTCCTAAAGATAAAAAACCTAAAGCAAGTATTATTGTTCCTATGTATCCAACATTAAAGTCGAAAAGAGATTCTTTAAGTTTTGGTTTATAGCCTGTGTCTTTTTGTTTTGCCACAGACCAAAATGAATGCCATATAGAAATATCCAAAGGTGCAGGCATCCAACCTATAAAGGCAATTAAAAATGCAATATCAAGCGATTTTGTAAAATCAAAGTTCTTTGCAAATTCAGGATTTGGATTGTATCCTAATGAGAAGCTTTTAATAACAGCAAAAATTGTAGTTATAGATAATATTATAATTATAAATTTTATTAATTTATCGAGTATTGCATATTTTCCAATAATTAAAATAACCATTGTTACTACAAGTATAATAGCACTTATTGTATTTATTGATATTGATAAATTAAAAATATTTCCTACTAAACCTGCTGTTACTACAGTTACAGCGGCTTGTATTGCAAACATTGTAGATATTGTGAGAATAATATAAAGAATAACTGCCCATTTCCCTATTTTGCTGTATCCCTGAACTAATGTCTTGCCTGTAGATGTTGCGTA
Source organism: Bacteroidales bacterium (assembly GCA_026985625.1). Lineage (GTDB taxonomy): Bacteria > Bacteroidota > Bacteroidia > Bacteroidales > JAFGXI01 > JALSQC01. The sequence continues at coordinate 41,028 of JALSQC010000160.1, forward strand.
ACGCGGACCAAATTCAAAAGATGGGTATTTTAAAAAATTGGCTAGTAATAATATCCAAATAAAATAAAATCCAAAATTGGCTCCGGCACGGGTTGATTGCACAAGATGAGATACTCCTACTGCTGCTCCTGCCCACAATAATCCGGGCCCTAAAGTTTTAAGAATATTTTTTGATTTCATAATAAAAATTAAATGTTTATATATTAATCAAATAAATATAATTATTTTTTTTTATTTAACGGTTTTACTAATTCTAAAAAATGTCCCATACGGTCTCGTTTGGTTTGCAGGTATTTTTCGTTATATTTATTTGGTTTTATCTCGTTTTTTACAATTTCTACTATTTCTAAACCGTAACCTTCGAGTCCTGCTCGTTTTACGGGATTATTAGTTATTAATCGTATTTTAGAAACACCAAGCTCTCGAAGAATTTGAGCACCAACTCCATAATCGCGCTCGTCGTCTTTAAATCCGAGTTTTATATTTGCATCAACGGTATCTACACCTTCCTCTTGTAATTTATATGTTTTTATTTTGTTCATTAATCCTATTCCTCTACCTTCTTGATTCATATAAATTATAACTCCTTTTCCTTCTTTTTCGACTAATTGCATTGCTTTATGAAGTTGAGGTCCGCAATCGCAACGTAAAGAGCCAAAGATATCGCCGGTAACACAAGAAGAGTGGACTCTA
>JALSQC010000161.1 GCA_026985625.1 Bacteroidales bacterium
TTTAAAAGAGCTTCTAACCGTCCTTGCGATATTTCGGCTTGATAGGGGGTGTAAGATGTGTACCACGACGGATTTTCTAAAATATTTCTAATTATTACCGATGGTGTTATTGTATTATAAAATCCTAAACCTATATACGAACGATAAATTTTATTTTTTTTTGCAATATTTTTTATGTGTTTTAAATACTCGTATTCGCTAATTCCCGTTGGTAAATTTAATGGTTTTGTAAGCCGTATATTCTCGGGAACAGTTTTGTTAATTAAGTCATCTAACGATTCTAAATTTAAGGATTTAATCATATCGTTAACCTCATAATCACGAGGTCCGTTATGTCTGTCGACAAATTTATTTGATATCATTTTTTGTATAGTTTAGTTAATTATTTTTTTCTTTGTAAAATTAGTTTTATTTTTATTCAATTAAAATTTTATTAAACATAAAATACAAAAAATATATGACAATTTTTAAAAGATTATTATTTGTTATTTTCTTTTTATTGGTAGTAACTTATAGTAAATTAGCTGTATCGCAAGATACAATTTTGTTGGTTAGCGGAGATAAAATGGTTTTAAATAATTATACCTTGGTTGACTCAACATTTTCGTTAAATTATTTTAACAAACGAGGTAAAGAAAAAAGTATAGATTATTATTATATTTTTTCGATAATCGACTCAACGGGTAACGAGAGAATATTATTTGAGCCTTCAAAAATCGAAGGAGTTGATTATACTATTCCACAAATGAGGAGTTTTATTGATGGCGAAATAGCTGCATATAAAAATCATAAAGCACGTATAGCAACGGCATCGGGTTTTGTTTTTGGTGCAGCCGGAATGTTTTTATTGCCTACATTTTATTCGTTGCTGATACCTGCAACAAATTCGTTTGCCGTAAGTTTAACAAAACCAAGAAAAAAAAATATTATTAAAAAATATCCCGATAAAGCAAATAATAAATATTTTATAGATGGATATACTAAAGCAGGAAAAGAAAAACGAATAAATAATAGCATTAAATCGGGTCTGATAGGTGTAGTTACAGGAATTATAGCTGCTATTATTTATGCAACATTATTAAAATAAATTATTGATAATAAAAAAATATTAAACAATATATTACATTTGCATATTCACAAAAAAACAAAAAACAATATGAAATTATTTTTTACAAGCATTGTATTAATATTATTTACTATACATATTACAATTGCTCAAACTAACGCAAAGGATTATAAATTTATTAATATAGGATTTTATAACCTCGAAAATCTTTTTGATACTATTATTGATTCCGACACAAATAAAATACTAACCGAAGAATTCACCCCAAAAGGAAAATATAAATGGGATTCTAAAAAATATTGGACAAAAATAGAGAATATGGCTCGTGTTATTTCTCAAATAGGAATAAAAGTAAATCCCGATGGGCTTGCAGTTTTAGGGGTATCGGAAATTGAGAACGAAAATGTTTTAAAAGATTTGGTATCTAATCATTACTTAAAAAATCGTCATTATAAAATAGTTCATTACGAGTCTAACGATAGGCGAGGAATTGATGTTGCATTATTGTATCAAGAAAAATATTTTATTCCGGAGACATCAAAAAGTATAAGATTAAAAATTGCCGATAAGCCTGATTTTAGAACACGCGATCAATTAGTTGTAAGCGGAAAACTCGACGGCGAAGATTTTAATTTTATCGTAAATCATTGGCCTTCACGCAGGGGAGGAGAGAAACGTTCGCTTCCTTACCGTATTGCTGCTGCCGATCTTGCAAAATCTATAATAGACTCGCTACAAAACGCAAATCCAAATGCAAAAACAATACTTATGGGCGATTTAAACGACGACCCTACAAGTCCCAGTGTTAAAGAACATTTAAAAACAGCTGAAAATTATAAGCAAATGAAAAAAGGTATGCTTTATAATCCTTTTGAGAGTTTGTATAAAAAAGGAAAAGGAACATTGGCATATCGAGATGTATGGGATCTTTTTGATCAAATGTTTTTAACCCCTACGCTTTTGGGAAATGATTTATCTAATTATAAATTTATAAAACCTGTAGTTTTTCATCGTCCTTTTATGATACAACAGAGTGGTAGATTTGAGGGATATCCGAAACGAACATTTAGTTATGGAGTATTTCAAGCGGGTTATAGCGACCATTTTCCTGTTTTTGTAATTCTTGCAAAGAAAAAATAATAAATATATATTTTAATATTTGTTATTATTTTGTATATTTTTTTTAATTTTGTGTATTATTAACTAAAAATTTTAAAAGTATGAAATCAAAATTAAGTTTTCTAATAGGTATTATTTTAATAAGTTTTATTATTACATCTTGTTCTGATGAACGTCCCGGACAAATAGAAAAAGTTAAATCAAATACCGAATTATCAAAAAAAGATAAAATTCTTAAAATAGCAGATATTACTATAAGTGATATGGGTGGAGATTCTATTTCGTATGAAATACAAAAAGATGACGACGGAAAAGATTTTTTATATGTTAAAGTAATAAACAAAGATTTTGTTTTTTCGAGCACAGATATAATGAAAATGGTTGTAAGAGGTAAAATAGCTAAATATATTTGGAGGTTTTTACAAGCCACAAAAGATCTTGGAATAGACAGAATAGGTATAGAATATTATGGTAATGTCCAAACAGAAGCTTTAAATACCGAAGATGCATTAATTTACCAAGTATATGGCATAAGAGATGACTTTAAAGATATAGCAGGATTTTACGAAGTAGATCCTTATAATGTTGGCGATTACGATGTTATTGAACCGGGAACCGAAGAAGATAGAGTTGTTGATGCAGTAGATTCTGCTATGCAAATAATAGTTGATAATTCAGATCAAATAACATTTTAATTAGATATAAATAACGTATTATTATATTTTTATAAAAAGGTTTTTAATTAAAAACCTTTTTTTTGTAGGTATATTTTTATTCTATCCAATTAATTTTTTTTCGTTCTCTTTTTACGATACCGTCTTAAAAAGTGTGTAAAGCAAGTTTTTGATATTTTTAAATTTTTAAACTAAAAAAACAATTAAAAATGGACAAAAAACTCAACTTTACACGGGAGCAAGTTACAAAAATTTTAGAAGATATAGCCAAAGAAAAAGATGGTTATAATA
>JALSQC010000162.1 GCA_026985625.1 Bacteroidales bacterium
CTCGTAAAACGATTTGTTTTCGACAATTTTATCTAACTCGCGGGTAAATTCTCGTGCATGAAAGTTTATCTCATTGTTTCCTTTTTTAAAATTATCAATTTCTTCGAGAACTGTTATAGGTATAAAAACATCATTTTCTTCAAAAGTAAAAATTGACTTGTAATTATGTAAAATTACATTAGTATCTAAAATAAAAATTTTTTTATTATTTGTTTTTGCTTTTTTTGCCATCTTTTTTATTTGTTAAAATTTAAAGTTATAAAAATAATACAAAATTATATTATATTAAGTTTTACGCTTGTTAATTATTTATAATTTTATTTATATTTATAGCTACAAAATAATACTTCATAAGTAAAATCCCGTAATAAAAAATACGGTTTTTAAAGTATTTATAAAACTATTTTATATGCTAATTTTGGAACACATTAGTATTACATAATAATTTTCTCATAAGCAAAAAGAACCATCGTAATGATGGTTTTTTTTTATAAAACACAAATATCTGTATTACAAAATAAATGTTTATATTTGACAGTAAATATTTATTAATATAAATTTATGGGTAAAATAAAATGGAAACCCGGTAATATGATATATCCTCTACCTGCGGTTATGATTAGTTGCGGTATAACAAAAGACGAATATAATATAATAACAATATCGTGGACAGGAACAATAAATACCGAGCCTGCAATGTGCTACATATCTGTAAGAAAAGAAAGACATTCTTATAATATTATTAAAAAAAATAAAGAATTTATAATAAATCTAACAACTGCAGAATTAACTTATGCAGCCGACTGGTGCGGAGTTAAATCAGGCAAAAATTATAATAAATTTAAAGAAATGGGACTTACTCCCGAAAAAGCTTCTATTTTAAAAACTCCCATGATAAAAGAGTCTCCTGTTAATATAGAATGTAAAGTCGAAAAAATTATAGAACTTGGCAGTCACGATATGTTTATTGCAAAAATACTTGCCGTTAATGTTGATGAAAAATATTTAGATAAAAATACAGGAGTATTTGATTTAAGACAAACAGAGCCGGTATCGTATATACATGGAAATTATTACAAACCGGGGAATAAAATAGGACGATTTGGATTTTCGGTAAAAAAAAAAGAAAAAATAAATAAAAACTAATTAAATAAGTTAATTATTATATTTGCAAAAATTAAACTATAAATAATATTATTATGAGTGGAAACATAACACTAACAATGATTAAACCCGATGCTGTAAAAAATAATTACATCGGAGCAATTTTGGCTAAAATAAACGAAGCCGGATTTAAAATAAAAGCTATGAAATACACAAAACTCTCTGTTGAACAAGCCCGCGAGTTTTATGCAGTTCATAAAGACCGTCCATTTTATAACGATTTAGTAGAATTTATGACATCGGGACCAATAGTTGCCGCAATTCTCGAAAAAGAAAATGCAGTTGAAGATTTTCGTAAACTTATTGGAGCAACAAATCCTGCCGATGCCGAAGAAGGAACCATCAGAAAATTATATGCCGAGTCTATGCAAAACAATGCAGTGCACGGTTCCGACAGCGATGAAAACGCAAATATCGAAGCAAATTTTCATTTCTCAAAAACCGAAAGATTTTAATGAATTTTACCGAATTAGCTCTTAAACGTCAGAGTGTTAGAGAATATATAAATAAACCTGTAGAGCAAGAAAAAATAAATAAAATTATAGAAGCATGCCGCATTGCTCCATCGGCAAGCAACTCGCAACCTTGGCATATAATTATGGTTACAAATACCGAAATTAAAAATAAAGTTGCCAAAGCCACATACAGCAATGCGGTATCGTTTAATAAATTTGCACCTCAAGCAGGAGCAATAGCAGTTATTGTTATCGAAAAACCAAGAATAATAACTCAAGTAGGAGGATTTTTAAAAAATCGCGAATTTCCATTAATCGATATAGGAATAATATCGGAACATTTTTGCTTAAAAGCAACAGAATTAGGACTTGGAACGTGTATGTTAGGCTGGTTTAACGAAAAAAAAATTAAACACATTTTAAACATACCAAAGAAAAAACGAATAGGTTTGGTTATTACTCTGGGATATGCCCCCGATGATTATAAATTACGAGAAAAAATACGAAAAGAAACAAATGAAATATCATCTTATAACAAATATTAATACAGAATTAAAAATTAAAAATTAAGAATTAAGAATTAAAAATTAAAAATTAAAAGTCGTATATTCGTAAATGTCTTTTATAAACAATGAACAAAATTATTGACATAAAACAATTAACAAAATTTTACGAAGTTGGTAATCAAACCGTTAAAGCATTACGAGGAATAAATTTAGAAATACATAAAAACGAATTTGTTGCAATAATGGGACCATCGGGGTCGGGAAAATCTACACTAATGAATATTATAGGTTGTTTAGATACCCCAACCAACGGAACATATATATTAAATGGTACCGATGTAAGCAAACTAAACGATAATACACTTGCCGAAATTAGAAATAAAGAAATAGGCTTTGTTTTTCAAACATTTAACCTGCTTCCAAAAAACACTACTTTAGACAACGTTATGTTGCCGTTAATTTATGCAGGTATTCCAAAACAAGAAAGAATAAATAAAGCAACCGAAGTACTAAAAAATGTTGGTTTAGCCGACAGAATTAATCATAAACCAAGCGAACTATCAGGAGGACAACGACAACGTGTAGCCGTAGCTCGAGCTTTAGTAAACAACCCTTCGCTAATATTAGCCGACGAACCAACAGGTAATTTAGACTCGGTTACATCAATAGAAATTATGCGACTTATAGAAGAAATTCACGAAAAAGGAAACACTATAGTCCTTGTTACTCACGAACCCGATATAGCACAACACGCCGAAAGAATAATACGACTATTAGACGGAAAAATATCATCAGATATAAAAAATAATAATCGTATATTTGCTAAAGATATTAAAATAAAAACCGAAAAAGAACTTTTTTTTAATAACGATTAAAGATTAAGAATTAAAATAAATGAAAATATATACCAAAACTGGAGATAGCGGAACAACATCACTTATAGGAGGAAGTCGTGTTCAAAAAAACGACAACAAAATTGAAGCATACGGAACTCTCGACGAAC
>JALSQC010000163.1 GCA_026985625.1 Bacteroidales bacterium
TAAAAACCAAAAATAAAATCTCGGTTTTTTTTATCAACAAATCCTAACAGGTTTTAAAAACCTGTTAGGATTATGTTTTTTTTCAATTTTTGCTTTAAGTATATAAACTTAAAAGTTAAGTAATTAGTTGTGTCTTTTTTTGCTCTGCATTTTTTTCATTAAATACCGTTTAAATTGTTTTTCGGAATGATATAACAAGGCTACTTTTTTTATTGGTAATATTTGTTCTATTTTTTTGTTATAGTCTTCGAACAAATTACATTCTTGTCTTTTTAATAAAATTAATTTATCAATAATATCTTGTGTTTGCTTATCGGTTAAGTTATCTTGATTTTTAATAAAATTACGCATATTTTTTCGTTTTTGCATCATTATATCTTCTTGTTTGTTTATATACTCGTTATAAACAGGCCAAAATTTTTGTGCTTCGGCAGGAGTTAAATCTATTTTACTTGTAATAAAAGCAATACGTTCTGCTTTTATTGTTTCTTTTCGCTTATCGATATTATTTTTTTGTCCGAATGTTACATACGATAGCGTAATTGTTATTATTAAAATTATTATTTTTTTCATTTTTTATATAAAGTTAAAAGTTATTATTGATTAATTGTATAAATATCGTCGTCGTTTAAAATAAATTCTTCGATTTCGAAGTTTGAAATTTTATTGTCATTATTTGCTATATCGATATTAATTGATTCGTCTATAATAAAATCGTCGTTTAGTATATAATCCTCGTCGTAATAATCATTATTTTTATACGACGCATTATTATAACTTGTTATATTAAAAATAAATAATAACGATGCTGCAATACTTATTGTATAAATAATTGTTCGTTGTAAAATATTATTGTTTTTATCGTTGTATTGGTGTTGTATTTTTGACAATATTGTTTTATCGAGATTATCGAAATAATTATTTGGGACGTTAAATCCGCTGTTGATTTTATTTTTTTCTAAGTCTATCATAATCATAATGTTTGATAAGTTTATTAATAAAAAGTTTAATTGTTATTTAAATATTCTTTAATTTTTTTTACTGCAATATGATACGATGCCTTTAATGCTCCTGTTGATGTGTCTAATATTTCGGATATTTCGTTAAATTTTAAATCATCAAAATATTTCATATTAAATACAAGTCTTTGTTTATCGGGTAATTGCAATATTGCTTTTTGTAGTTTTTTTTGTATTTCGTTTCCATCGAAATAAACATCAGATTCCAGATAATTTGCTAATTTAATATTATTATTATCGCCGGTAAAAAATGATTTTCGTTTTTTTGTGTTTAAAAATGCAATGCTTTCGTTTGTTGCTATACGGTATAACCACGTATATAGTTTAGAATCTCCTCTAAAGTTATTTATATTATTCCATATTTTAATAAATGTATTTTGCAGAACATCGTCGGTATCGTGATGCGAAATAACTATTCGTCGAATTTGCCAATATAGTTTTTCTTTATATTCTGATAAAATTTGTTTAAATGCTTGTTCTTTTTTACCGTTTATTAAAAGTATTTTTATTTTATTATCGACATTATTCATTTGCAATATTTTGCAAAACTGTATATTGTTTAATTACTTGCGACTTATTACTTTGTTAACTGCATCAACAATATTTTTAGCTTTTAATCCGTATTTTTCCATTAGTTTATCGGGTGTTCCGCTTTCGCCAAAAGTATCGTTTACTCCAACAAATTCTATTGGTTTTGGATTTTTACTTGCAAGTAGTTGAGCGATACTATCGCCTAATCCTCCATTAATCATATGCTCTTCGGCAACAACAACAGCTTTTGTTTTTTCTACCGATTGTAAGATTGATTTTTTGTCTAAAGGTTTAATTGTATGTATATTTATTATTTCGGCTGATATTTTTTGTTTTTCTAATATTTTAGCGGCTTCTATGGCTTCCCATACCATATGTCCCGTTGCAAATATACTTACATCGGTTCCTTTATTTAGGTTTATGGCTTTTCCTATCTCGAATTTTTGATTTTCGTCGGTAAAGTTTGGAACTTTTGGTCGTCCAAATCTTAAATAAACGGGGCCTTTATAGTCGGCTATTGCAATGGTTGCTGCTTTTGTTTGGTTATAATCGCAGGGAACTATAACTGTCATATTAGGGAGCATTTTCATAAGTCCTATATCTTCGAGTATTTGATGAGTTGCTCCGTCCTCGCCAAGTGTTAGCCCTGCATGCGATGCACATATTTTTACATTTTTGTTAGAGTATGCTACCGATTGTCGTATTTGGTCGTAAACTCTACCTGTTGCAAATGCTGCAAATGTTCCTATAAATGGAATTTTATTTCCTATTGTAAGTCCTGCTGCTACTCCAACCATATTTGCTTCGGCAATTCCGGCTTGAAAAAATCGTTCGGGAAATTTATTTGCAAATTCGTTCATTTTTAACGAACCTGTAAGGTCGGCACACATTGCTACTACATTTTTATTTTTATTTCCTAATTCGTAAAGCCCTGCTCCAAAACCTGAGCGGGTATCTTTTTTATCTGTAAATTTATATTCTTTCATTTGTTTTTGTTTTTGCTTGTTTAAAATAGTCTTACTAAAATAGAACCTCGTGATGTTACTTTAAATGTTTTTTCTTTTGTAAATAATGTTTGATTTGCATTTTTTGATCGAAATACAACTTTGTATGTTCCGGGTTGCAAGTTTATACTTTCTTTTCGGGTGTTTGTTTTTAAATTATAAACCCATTCCATTGTTTCGCCTTTAAGCAGATATACGCTTCCGTATCCGGTTGCCGAGTATGCAAATGTTGCTATTCCCGATGCAGGAATATTTAATGTTGTTGTATAACTTTGTTTAATCTCGACATTATTAATTTTTATACGTGGTAATGTTAAAATCTCTACATCGTATTTTCCTATTATATATTTATCGGTAGAATTTACTTTTTGAACGTTTAAGGTTTCCATTTCTTTTGATTTTCGGACAATTACACTAACGTTTTTTTGATTTATATCGTTAGTTTTAATTGTAAGATAACCTTGTGGAGCATCAACTGCAAATGTTGAGTGTTTACCCGGTGTTAATTTTAAACTGTCGATATAAACCGGAGGAATTGTATGTATTTTTACTTTGTATGTTATAAACGGTTCTAAGTAAATTGTATCAGGCACTCCTCTGTTATTAAGTGTATGTATGTAATTATTTTTAATTTTTCCGTTGGCTTTGTCTATAAATGTCATATTTACGTTTGTTTCGGTTGGGTTTCCTGCTTGATCGAGTAAATTTATTTGACACGATGTGTTGTTAAGTGCTTGCGATATTACAACACCAAGAACTTCTTTAAAACGTTTTTCGTTTGCGGCATCGTAATATTGACCAACACACTCAAACGATTTTCTGAATTCTATATCTAAACCTATACCTATTACAAACGGCTTTAGAATTATTCCTTTTTTTTGCAATGCCTGAGATACGGCACATGGATCTCCATCACAGGCTTCTATTCCATCGGTTATTAAAATAATTATGTTTCGGCAATTGTCGCATTTTGGAAAGTCTTGAGCAGCAAGCTCTAGTGAGTGTGCAATTGGGGTTGTTCCTTTTGGACGTATTCGGTCTAAAACCGATTTTATTTTGTTTGCATTATTTTTTGCAAATGGTACTTCGAGACGTGTATCGCTGCAATCTTGCGGTGGCACAATACTTTGATGTCCGTAAACACGTAAAGCAAGTTCTACATTAGGAACATTATTCAAGCTATCAACCATTTGTTTTAATAATTTACGTGCTATTGTTATTTTATTTCCTGTTTCCCATTTGCCTAACATACTTTGCGAGCTGTCGAAAATAAATAATATTCTGGTTTTTTGTTTTGGTTGTTGTGCCAATAAATTACCGGTATAAAAAAAGGTTATTATTAATATTAATATGGTTTTAAATCTCATTTTTTTGTAAAAATTTATATTTATTAATTATATATTTTAGTAATCGCCTAAAGTTTCTTTTAGTTGAGATAGTGCTTTTGCAAGTTGCTCGTCGTTAGGTGCAGAACCGTGCCACTTATGAGTTCCCATCATAAAATCGACACCCATTCCCATTTCGGTTTTCATAATAATTACTATAGGTTTGCCTTTAAATGTATTTTGTTTTGCTTTGTTTAATGTTTTTAAAAGTTCTTTAATGTTATTTCCGTCTGTTTCAAAAACCAACCAACCAAACGATTCCCATTTTGCATGTAAATCGCCAAGAGTTATTACATTGTCAGTAGAGCCATCGATTTGTTTTTTATTATAATCTATTGTTGATATTATATTATCGATTTTATGTGCATTTGCAAACATTGCGGCTTCCCATATTTGACCTTCTTGAAGTTCGCCATCGCCATGTAATGAATATACTAAATTTTTATCGTTGTTTAGTTTTTTTGCAAGTGCTGCTCCAAGTGCATTTGACAATCCTTGTCCTAACGAGCCTGATGCTATACGTATACCTTCGAGTCCCTCGGCTGTTGTTGGGTGTCCTTGTAATCTTGAGTTTATCGACCTAAAAGTTTTAAGCTCATTTATATTAAAATATCCTGCCCGTGCCAAAACGCTATACCAAACTGCCGATAAATGTCCGTTTGAAAGAAAAAATAAATCTTCGCCATTATCGTTTACAGTAAATTTTTTAGGATTTTGATTTAAAACGCTAAAGTATAAACATGTAAAAAAATCGGCACAGCCAAGTGCTCCTCCGGGGTGCCCCGATGCGTTTTGATGAACCATTCTAAGTATATCGCGACGAACTTGCGATGATATTTCTTGTAATTTTTTAATATCTTCCATTTTTTATTTTTTTTGTAAAAGTATCTTTTTTATTAATATCAAAAATAAAAGTTAATAATTTGTGAATATTTAACCGTAATTAAAAATTATTTTTTTGTAAATATATTAACGTTTAATAAATTTTTATTAACTGTAACTAAATTTTTATTAAATACGTAAAATCCCGTATTGAAAATTAAAAAAAAATACATAACTTTGTTTAAAAATTTAATAGTCATGAAAAAAATATTATTTTTATCAGCATTAATATCTTTAGCATTTTTCGCAAATGCTCAAACAATTACTCCCGATGTTGTTTCCGGTGGGGGCGATTATTTTTCAAATTCTAACTATTCTATTGCATGGACAGTAGGAGAACCTGTTATTGAAACACTAACAGGAACAAATTATACATTAACTCAAGGTTTCCACCAAGGAATATGGAATATCGTTAATGTAGAAAAACAAATTGCCAATACCGATATTAATGTTTATCCAAATCCCACATCTGATTACATTAATATTGATATTACAGGTGTAAACTCATCGGATTATCAAATTCAATTATTTGATAACTTAGGGAATTTATTATTAGATAAATCTTACGAAGATGCTAAACAAATTTCGTTGCAAAAATATGCACGAAGTTTATATTATGTTAAAGTTTTAAATGTAAAGAATAATAAATTTGATTCTTACAAAATACTAAAAAAATAAATTATGAAAAACAATAATAACTTAACTCTTATTTTTGCGGCTGTTATATTAATGTTTATAGCAAGTTCTTGTGCACAACAACATCATTGTTCGGCTTATTCGAGTAACGATAAAATTATTACTGTTGATGATAATGCTCAAGTTATGGCGTTTAATAATATAGATAAGCAAAAATAAATTTAATACACATTAGTATTTATAAAAATTTAATTTAGGGTTAATTTGATTAAAAATAAGTTTTAAAATTTTTTTAAGACTTATTTTTTGTTTTTTATTGCTAATGAGCCTCTAACCAATTATCGCCAACACCAATATCAACAATTAACGGGACTTTTAACTTAATGGCATTTTCCATTTTTGATTTTACTATCTGCTTAACAATATCGAGTTCGGGTTTGTAAACGTCAAAATTAAGTTCGTCATGCACTTGCATAATAATTTTTGATTTAAGTTTTTGTTTATTAAACTCATTAAAAATATTTATCATTGCTATTTTAATAATATCGGCAGCCGAGCCTTGTATTGGCGAGTTTATTGCATTTCGTTCGGCAATGCTTCTTACAAGATGATTTCGAGAGTTTATATCTGGTAATTGTCTTCGCCGTCCTTTTAGTGTTAAAACATAACCTTCTTTACGTGCTTTATCAATACTATTATTCATAAATTCTTTGACTTTTGGATAATTTGCAAAATAGCTGTCTATTAATTCTTTTGCTTGTTTTCTTGATAATCCTGTATTTTCGGCTAATCCAAAAGCTGATATGCCGTAAATAATTCCAAAATTTGCCGATTTTGCCTCGGAACGTTGTTGTTTTGTAACATTATCTAACGCAATGTTGTAAATTTTTGCTGCAGTAGATTTGTGTATATCCTCGTTATTTATAAAGGCGTTTATAAGATGATTATCGCCACTAAAATGAGCCATTACTCTAAGTTCTATTTGCGAATAATCTGCCGATAAAAATGTGTAATCTTTTGATGACGGGACAAATGTTCGTCGCACCTCTTTTCCGCGTTTGTCTCTAATAGGAATATTTTGCAAATTAGGGTTTGTAGAACTTAACCTGCCTGTAGAAGCTATTGCTTGATTATATGATGTATGTATTTTGCCTGTTTTTTTATTTATTAATTTTGGTAAAGCTTCAACATAAGTTGAATTTAATTTTACAAGACCTCGATAATCGAGTATTAGGTTTATTATAGGATGTTTATTTTTGTATTTTTTTAAAATATCTTCGCCTGTTGAGTATTGTTTTGTTTTTGTTTTTTTTGGTTTGCTGTCTATTTTTAAATCGTCGAACAATATTTCGCCTAATTGTTTTGGTGATGATATGTTAAACTCTTTACCCGATAATTTATAAATCTCGGTTTTTATTTTATTTATATCAGACTGTAACTGTATAGAATATTGATTTAACGATTTTGTGTTAATAGATACTCCATAAAATTCCATATCTGCAAGAACATAAACTAACGGCATCTCTATATTATTAAATAAATCGATTAAATTATTATTGATTAATTTTGGTTTAAAAATATTTTTAAGTTTAAGTGTAATATCGGCATCTTCGCAAGCATAGTCGGTAATTTTTGCAATGTTTACTTGTTGCATCGATAATTGATTTTTACCTTTTTTTCCTATTAACTCATCAATGTGTATTGTTTTGTAGTCTAAATAAATATCTGCAAGGTAATCGAGATTATGACGCAATTCGGGTTCGAGTAAATAATGAGCTATCATTGTATCAAACAATTCTCCTTTTACAAGGATATCGTAATTTTTAAGTATTAATATATCAAATTTTATGTTTTGTCCTATTTTTGTAATATTCTCGTTCTCAAATAAATTTTTAAACTCTTTAAGAATATTTTTTTGTTTATCGAAATTATTATCAAAAGGTATATAAAATGCTTCGTTCTCGGTTACAGCAAATGATAGTCCTACTATTTGTGCATTAATTGTATCAATTCCTGTTGTTTCGGTATCGAAACAAAATTCTTTTACCGATTTTAACTTGTTTATTAACTCGCTACGTTTTTCTGTTGTATCGACTAAAATGTAGTTGTGTTTTACATCTTTTAATGTTTTTTTGTCGGCAAACATTAGCTGATTGTTATTATTAGAGGTATTTTCTTGTGTATTTTGCGAGAACAAATTACCTTGTAAGGGTAAATTATTATTTGTATTTTCTACATTATTGTTTTGTTGTATTACTCTGTTTAGCAAATTTCTAAACTCGAGTTCTTTAAACAGTTTTTTTATTTTATTATTGTCGAAATCTTTTATTTTAAGATTATCTAAATTTATATCAACCGGCACGTTTAAAATAATAGTTGCAAGTTTTTTAGATAATAATATTTGTTCTTTATTATTTTCGATAGATTCCTTTTGTTTGCCTTTTAGTTTATGTGTATTTTCGATAATATTTTCTACACTGCCAAACTCGGCTATAAGCTTTTTTGCTGTTTTTTCGCCAATACCTGGAGCTCCGGGAATATTATCCGATGCATCGCCCCATAATGCAAGTATATCGATTACTTGTTTTGGATTTTTTACGTTAAACCATTTTTTTACACTATCAACAGTAACAATTTCGGCATCGTTGCCCATTCGTTTTGGTTTATACATATAAATATTATCAGATACAAGTTGTGCAAAATCTTTATCGGGAGTCATCATAAACACTTTAAACCCTTGTTTTTCGGCTTTTTTAGCTATTGTTCCTATTGTATCGTCGGCTTCGTAATTATCAATCTCAATAATATTAATGTTAAAAGCATCTAATACATTTTTTATTATTGGAATCGATTTTTTTATGTCTTCGGGGGTTTCTTGTCTGTTAGATTTATAGTCTGCATAAATTTGTTTTCGGAATGATGGTCGCGGTGGATCGAAAACAACTGCTATATGCGATGGTTTTTCTTTGTTTAGAATTTCTAAAAATGTATTTGTAAATCCAAATATTGCCGATGTATTTAGTCCTGTAGAATTAAAACGTGGGTTACGAATAAAAGCATAATACGAACGAAATATTATTGCATAAGCATCGATTAAAAAAAGTTTATTCATAAGTAATATAAATTAAGTAAAAAATCGTAGTAAACAAAGATAATTATTTTAAATGATTTTGTATATTTATTTTCTTTGTATAAAATATAATAAATTTTAAAAAAAATAGTTTCTCAGATATAAATTTTAATTTACCTTTGAAACTTTGTTAAATTTTTATTTAAAATAAATTTGATAATAAAAAAAATACATATAAATGTTTTTACCACTCTGTTTTTTTTGTTAATACTAGTTTCTTGTTCGACAAAAAAAAATAAGTGGATAAATCGTGCATACCATAATACTACCGCTAAATTTAATGTTTATTTTAATGGTAACGAGGCTTTAAAAGCAGGGGTAAAAAAAATTACAGAAGCACATCACGATAACTATACTTTAATACTTCCCGTATTTCCTTTTAGTGATAAAACTGCGGCACAATCGGGTGCAGGTTCTATGGAAAAGGCTATAAAAAAAGCATCAAAAGTTATAAAAAAACATTCTATAACAGCAAAACCTAAACGCAAACAAGGAAAATTAACTAAAAAAGAAAAAGAATTTTATGCACGCAAAGAATATTGTAATTGGGTTGACGATAGTTATTTAATGATGGGAAAAGCTAATTTTTATTCGCGTAATTTTTTTGAAGCCGATAATTCGTTTAATTATGTAATAAATCAATTTTCGGATCCTAAAATAAAATACGAGGCTTATCTTTGGTTAGCTCGTTCGTATAACGAACAAAAAAAATATACCGAGGCTCTTGAGATTTTAGAACGTCTGAATAGCGACAGAAAATTTCCACGTAAACTAAAAAAAGAATTAGCTACAACTTTTGCCGATTCTTATCTTAAACAAAATCGTTATAACGAGGCTATTCCTTGGTTGCGTAAAGCAATAGACCAACGTGGCAAGAAACGTGTAAAAGCCCGTTACAAATTTATTTTAGCACAAATTTATCAATCGTATGGAAAAAATGCTAATGCATCGAATCTTTATAAAGAGGTTATAAAAATGAATCCTCCTTACGAGATGGCATTTCGTGCAAAAATAAACAGGGCTACATCTTATGATGTTAGTGCCGGTGGCAGTAAAGAGATAAAACGTCAACTTGAAAAAATGTTAAAAGACGATAAAAATATTGAGTATCAAGATCAAATTTATTATGCTCTTGCAAATGTTTACTATGCCGAAAAAAACGAAACCGAAGCAATAAAAGATTATAAATTATCTGTAAGAACAAGTGTATCGAATACAGACCAACAAGCATTGTCGTATTTGGCTATTGCCGATATTTATTTTAAAAAATCAAACTATCAATATGCACAAGCATATTACGACAGTTGTATAAATTTACTCGATGAGAAATATCCTAAATATCAAGAGATTAAACAAAAAGCCGATAATTTAACTTATTTGGTAGATAACCTAAATATTATTCAAGAACAAGATAGTTTGCAAATGGTTGCATCTATGTCCGAAAAAAAACGTAATAATTTTATAGACAAAATAATTAAAAAAGTTATTGAAGAAGAACAACGTAAGAAAGAAGCCGAAGCCGAGGCTCAACGTAATGCTATGCTTTTTGACCAAAATATACGCGAGAATAAACAACGTAATATTGGCGGAAAATGGTATTTTTACAATCCTACGGCTATGGGATTTGGGGCTTCGGAATTTCGCAAAAAATGGGGCGTGCGTAAACTTGAAGATAATTGGCGAAGAAAAAATAAATCGGTTGTTATGATGGATACCGATGAAAATGTTGATGATAATGATACTACAAATAAAGTAAGCGATAATAAAACTCGCGAATATTATTTAAAAAATTTACCTCTTAACGATTCGTTAATTAATATATCTAATAAAAAAATAGAAGAAGCCCTTTATAATGTATCGGAATTTTATAAATCGAAATTAGAAAATTATCCGCAAGCAATAAAATCGTTTGAAGAACTTATTAAACGTTTTCCTAAATCGGATTATTTGTTATTATCGTATTATAGTCTTTATCAGCTAAATACATTAACAGGTAATAAACAAAAAGCCGATTATTATAAAAATATTATTATAACACAATATCCCAACAGCAGATATGCTAAATCGCTAACCGACCCCGACTATTTAAAGAAAATAGAAGCTGAGAATAAGAAAAATTATACAGTCTATACCAAAGCATATTCTTATTTTGAACAACAAAATTATTATAATGTTTTGCATACTTTACAAAATATTGATACAACTAATTTAACCAAAGATTTAGCTCCTAAAGTTGAGTTAATAAGAGCATTGTCTTACGGCGGAATACGGGATATTAAAAATTATCGTGAGTCGTTAAAAAAAGTTATTAGCAAATATCCTAAATCAGATGCAAAAATTACTGCAACAAAAATTTTAGCACGGCTAAACAGTCCTGATTTTGTCTTACCCGACAGCAGTTTAATTGCCGAAAATACAAACGAAACATCGCAAATAAATAATCAACCAAAAGACACTGTAAAACAACAAAATATAAAACCCGAAAAAGCAGAGTTTTATTCTTATAACGAGGACTCAAAATATTATTATCTAATGTTTGTTAACTCAAATACAAATGATGTTAACCGTTTAAAATTTAACATAATAAATTATAATATTGATAAGTTTCCTATGTTTGATTTTGAGGTAAAAGCTCAAAAAATAAATAAATCGGTTACGGCAATTACCGTTAGAAGTTTAGACAATTTATCGCAGGTTCGAAAATATTACAGGGCAATAAATCGTCATAAATCTTTATTTAAAAATATAGAAAAAACCGATTTTAAACAATTTGTAATATCCGAAGAGAATTATAATAAATTTATTAAAGATTTGGATATTAATAAATATGAGGATTTTTACCTTAAAAACATATCCAAAAAATAATATTTATTGCAATGAATATTAAACTTATTCTTGTAGGAAAAACTAACGAAGATTATCTTAATATTGCTATTAATAAATATGTTAAACGATTAAAATTTTATGTAAATTTTGATATTATTACTATTTCCGAATTACGAAATATAAAAAATACAAATGTAGAACAACAAAAAGAAAAAGAAGGAAAATTAATTTTATCGAAAGTAAATAATTACCCGGGACATATTATTTTATTAGACGAAAAAGGCAAAGAATTTACGTCGGAAAAATTTGCATCTTGGATACATAAAAAGCAAATTAATTCTACTAAAAATTTAATTTTTATTATTGGTGGTCCTTTTGGTTTTTCAAATGAAATTTATTCTTTGGCAAACGAAAAAATAAGTCTTTCGCAAATGACTTTCTCGCATCAAATGATAAGATTGTTGTTTGTTGAACAAATATACAGGGCTTATACCATTATTAATAACGAACCGTATCACCATAAATAACATTTATTACTCGGCAATTATATCGGCTTTACGTTTTAATCTGTCGGTAAGATTACTGTCTTGTAATATTCCTTTTCCTATTGCTGTTACATTTTTATAACCTTTACTAATAATGTATTTTTTTACCGACTCGGCACGTTTTTTACTTAATATTTTATTGTATGCAACGCTACCTTTGCTATCGGTATATGCCGATATGATTATTTTTGCATTTTCGGGTATTTGTTTTATTTTGCTATCGATTGCTTGTTTTGCCTCG
>JALSQC010000164.1 GCA_026985625.1 Bacteroidales bacterium
AATAAGATTTCCGTTAACATCGCGAATATTCGAAAAATCTTTTCCTATTAATTTTTTGTCGGGGTGCGATATTATTACATTATCATAATTACAAATAAAAATATATCCGCTATTGCCATAATGTAGATTTTGCATTTGATATAAAATTTTTGTTTTTATATCATCTACTGTTATTAAATCTACTTTACTTAATCGTTTTACCTCGTTATTAATGTGTTGCACTGTAAGAGAAACTATGTCTTTTAGTTCTTGTTTTTTTAGCTCTATTAATTCATGTCTTCTCTTATCTGCTTTATTATCAAGTTCCTTAAAATTAATAATAAAATATAATGTTCCTGTTATAATAATTGCTAATGCAAAATATATTTTTACACTTTGTAAAATTGATTTATTTAATAGTCTCATAATATTTATTTTTTTATATAAAACATTTGTTTTTTCTTAAATTTACTGTCGTTATGCAGAATACTCTCGTGTAAACCTAAGACTAAATAAGATTTATCGTAAAGCATATTATAAAAATCGTTAATAATTTTTGTTTGTAAATTTTGATTGAAATATATTAATACGTTTCGGCATAAAATAAGGTCATATTTTTTGTAAAATTTATTAGGATTTTTTACTAAATCGGCAACAGCCAAATTTGCTTTATCTCTAATAAATTTTTTAACTTGTATAGTGTCTGTTTTTCTATCTATATCAAAATATTTATCAATAGACACGTTTCTGTTTTCTTCGAAATTATAAGGGTTTTTATTTATAACATCGTCAAAATTATCAAGATAATTAAGATTAAATCTAAACCTATAAATTCCTTCTTTTGCTCGGTTTATAACATCGGAATTAATATCAACTCCATAAACATTTGATTTTTCTAATAAATTTAGCTCGTTTAGTAATATAAGCATAGAATATATTTCTTGTCCTGTAGAAACTCCTGCATGAAAAATATTTATATTGTTTAATTTAGCCAATTCAGGCAATATATTGTAACGTATTTTGTGCCAAACTTTAACATCTCTAAATAAATCGGTTGTATTTACCGTTATATCTTTAATTACTTTTTCTACAAAATCTTTATTAGATTTTATTTTAAAAATAAGAGCTTTTAAGTTAATACCATTATCTACAAGTATTTTATTTATACGACGTGTTAGCGATTTTTCGGAATAATCAGATAAATCGTATTTTGATACATTTTTTAATGTATTTAAAAACAGGTTTATGTCTTCTTTTTCTAACAATTTTATTTACAATGCAAATATTCTTCTACTAATTTTTTTATACTATCGCTATCGCCAAATAATCTGTCGCTAAGATTTTTATCGTTAAACGATTTTAAATCTTTTATTGTATTTTCGATTTTTGCTTTCGGAAAAACATCATCTTTTTCGAAAAAATTTCTATTTGCTTCGAGAATTTCGGCACTTTCCCAACATGATACAGGTAAAGAATCAAGTTTAGATAATTTTTTTTCGTCATGAAAAATATTATCGCTTATATATAATTCTTCGGCTATTTTTAACGAGTCTTTAGATTTTAATCCATCTTCAACAGCTAAAATTAGTGCTGCTAAATATTCGTAAATATCGGCAGAGCCATCGCCTGCTCTAAATTCTATGGTTTGTTTTTCGGAGCCTTTTATGTTTATTTGTTTTTCAATAGGATTAGCATCTTTTACCATATTATTTGCCGATAACCATCCTAAAGGAACTCTAACCAAAGCAGACCTGTTTCTATCGCCCCAACATATATTTGTAGGGGCTTCTTGATGTGGTACCAATCGCAAATACGATGTTGGTATTGTGTTTCCAAATGCTGTTAATTCTCCTGCATGTTTTAACAATCCTGCAATTAATTTTTTTGCTGTATTGCTTAACTTATCATTATCGACAAGCATATTTTTTCCATTTTTCTCAAGCATCATATGTATATGTAACCCACTACCGGCTTTGCCGACAGTAATTTTAGGAGCAAAACTTATTTTTACACCATATACATTAGCCAACATTCGTAATATCCATTTTGCTATTATAAGTTGGTCGGCAGCATCTTCTACATCTACAGGTAAAAATTCAATCTCGTGTTGTTCAAAAAAACCTTCATCGGTTGTAAAATTTCCAACCTCTGAATGGCTGTATTTTACTTTTCCTCCACATTCTGTAATTAATCGTATTGCCTCGGTACGTAAAATCTCCCAGTTTGTAAACGGAGCCGATGTATGGTATCCCTTTTGGTCGGCTACTGGATATAACTCGTTTTTTTCGCTCATTACGTAATATTCTAATTCGCCAAGAGCTTTAAATGTAAAACCTGTTGTTTCTTTAAATTTTGCATGTGCTTTTCTTAAAATATACTCGGGAGCTATATCTAACGGTTTTCCTTCGGAATTATAAAACGAACATAATAAATCTATAGTTGGTTGTTCTGAGAAAGGATTTAAAAAAGCTGTTCTAAATCTTGGAATAACATACAAATCGCTTGCACTTGCATCAATATACGAAAAAAGACTTGAGCCATCGACTCTTTCGCCTGTTGATAAAACTGTATCTAAATGTTTATAATCGTTAATTACAAAATTAAGAGTTTTTAATTTGCCATCTTCGGCAATATATCTAAAGTTCATCATTTTAATATCGTTACCGATAATAAAATCAATAATATCATTTTTTGTAAATTCGGTATTTGGTTTGTTTAAATACTGAACTATTTTATTAGGATTTAGTAAAAGTTGATTTTTATCCATATTACATATAATTTTTGTAAAAATATAACTTTTTATGAAAATAAAAAACGATTTGTTAATCAAAAATATTATTATAATTGTGTAATTTTGTATTATTATTTTTTTGATATGGAAAATAACAACTATTCGTGGAATGTAATTTATACAAAGTCAAGAGCCGAAAAAAAGGTTAATAAATTATTAACCGAGAAAGGTATTATTACATTTTTACCATTAGTAAAAGAAGTTAGACAGTGGAGCGATCGTAAAAAGAAAGTTGAAATTCCGTTAATTAGTTCGTATGTTTTTGTTAAAGCCAATAATAAAAATTATTTAAAAATAATAGAAACTCCGGGTGTAATTAAATTTATTAAATACGAAAATCGAAAT
>JALSQC010000165.1 GCA_026985625.1 Bacteroidales bacterium
TACCGTAACATCGGTACTAAATGCACTCGAATTTGAAAAAGAGCCGGAACCTGACCAATTAGCTTGAGAACTTGCAACACTCTGTATTCCATTTAATGTATATGTATAAGAACATACTTCGTCTTCGGTTCCTGCATTTGCTTGAGGAGTTTCAACAAAATCTATTGTTACGTTATCTGAAGAGTCACATTGAGAGCCATTTGCTTCGTGCCATTGAAAAACATAAGTTCCATAATCAGTAACAATAACATTTGTAACGGCATCGTTTGCATCAGCAAATACGGCTGTACCCGGTCCTGATACCATAGACCAGTCTCCTTGTCCCCAGCTTGCTGTTCCTTGTAAATCATAAGATAGTCCGCAAACTCCATCGTCGGGACCTGCATCGGGTTGAGGAACAGTACAACAAACAGGAGAACTTGCAGGTAATACTGTTACTATATTTGTTGCTGTATCGGTACAACCATATTGGTTTACAACCTCAAGAACAACATTATAATTTCCTGCTACATTCCATGTTACTTGATATGGTCCTTGATTTGAACCTGATAAAACAGTTCCTCCGTTAAAATTCCAATTATATGTAGAACTTCCTTGAGATGATCCTGTAAATGTAATATCCGATGGGTCACCTGCACATATAGGTGTTACTGTAAATGATGCGTCAGGAGCATTGTAAACTGTTATTGTTGTATCAAAAGTATGTGCACATAAATCGGTAAAAGTATAAGTTATAGTGTAGGTTCCTGCTCCAACAGCTTGAGGATCGAATTGATTTCCACTAACACCTGAGCCGGAAAATGTTCCTGTAGAGCCGGGTACTGAACCGGGAGCAGGTGTTCCTGTTAATGTAATTGGCGAACCATTTTCGCAACCATATCCGGGAGATGAAAATGTAACTCCCATGTTTGGGTTTGGATGAATTACAATATAAATAGAATCTGAACCTACATACGTGCTATCTGTTAAACTAACTGTGTACCATCCATTTTGAGTTGGAACAAATGCGGGTGGATTATAATCGTTATAGGTAAATCCTCCGGGTCCTGTCCATGTTACAATTTCTTGAGGAGCAGGACATGCAATAACTACGTTGTCTATTCCCCAGTGGTCGTACCCACTTCCGCTTCCTACGTCTTGATACCAAGAAAATTGTATGTTTCCTGATGGGTTAATAGGAACATTTTCGCAGTAGTTATGCCATGCTGTTAAATATGGGTCGTATCCATCAATAGGGTCCCAGTAATTAATATCTACCCATGTTGTTCCTCCATCTGTTGAATATTGTAAGTGAACTCCCTCGTCGGAAAGGTCGGGACCTTCGCAAGGAGAGGAGCCTCCTTGTGTAGCGTAATCCATGTCGAAACAAATTGTACATGCCGTTGTAACGCCACTATATGCTACTGTTGTTAATCTACGAGGTTGTGTAACTGATGAGCCAACCCATAAATAAGGTGTTCCGTCGGGACTTGGATCGCAAGGGTTATTAAATTGAGGATTACAATTTGAAACCCAGCCTGTTCCTATTGTTTGGTTGTTAAAATCATTGTTCATTAATGACTGTCCACAAGTTCCCGAAGATTGAAAAGCTACAGCATCGCCCTCACAAATATGAAAGGTATCTGCATATGTTGATGCAAATTGTCCGTTTACAGTAGCATCTATGGTACATTGTGCTTTTGCTTTATTAACAAATGTTGCATTAACAAAAAATATTGCCGAAACAACAATTATACTTTTAATTATTAATTTTATTTTTTTCATAATATTATTCGATTATAGGATCTACTTTTAAATATTTTAATTCAAAATCTGATAGTTTACGAACATCGGGTTTGTCGTTAAATTTTATAAATATTAATAAATCGCTATTTTCTTTTGTTTGACAATCACCTTCTAAACTTTGGCTTCCGTTTAAAATTATTTTGTGTTTATATTCGCTCTTGTTGTATTGGTCGCAAGTTTGGCATTTTCCATCGAACCAAAGTTCGTTTTGCCAAGTTATTTGAACTTTATTAGATGTTGTATTTAATAACATAATCTCGATATAATCGGCATTAATTCCGTTATGTTTGTCTATACGGGTTGCTATTTTATATAAAATTTGTACTCCGTTTATTTCTTTGTACAAATGATATTCGTTATCAGTAATTGTACTTACGTTAATTTTTTTATTGTTTGCCAATAGATTATTTGCGGAAAGCATCGCAAATGCAAGCGTAACAATAATAATGGTAATTTGTTTTATTTTTTTCATGACTGATATAAATTAGTTTAACATTTATTAAGACAATTTTTATTAAAAAAAGTTGTATGCAAATTAAATATTTTTTTCGAACTTGCAAAAATTTTATGAAGATAAGTAATAATATTAAAGGATATTTTTTTGTTTTTATTGCAATACTTGCAATGTCAAATGTTTACATTTTTAGCAAAGCTGCTTTAAAACAGGTTGATATCTCTAAATTTGGGGTTTATTGGTTTGGTTTTGCTTTATTATGGAACATTATTTTTTTATTTTATAAAAAAAACGATTTAGATTTTAATTTTAAATACAATTTTAAAATATTAATATTATTGGGTATTCTTGAGATTGCTAGTACTAGTTTGTTTTTTTTGGCTATTAATTTTTTTGTAAATCCTGCGTTGGTTTCTTTTTTAACTAATATTGGTCCTGTTTTTGTAACTATACTGAGTATTATATTTTTAAAAGAACGTTTTAATAAAATTGAAATATTAGGTGCTGTAATTACTATATTTGGTGCGTTTATAATAAACTATAAAAATGGGTCTTTTTTTTCTAAGGAAATTTTATTAGGTTTATTTTTTATTTTAGGTTCTAAGATTGTATCATCTGTATCGACAATTATCACTAAAAAAAATATTATTGGAATTTCTCCTATAGTTTTTTCGTTAAACAGAACAATTTTTTTATTTGTTTTTGCTTTTATTATGTTATTATTTACTTCGGGAAATTTTAGTATATCGACAAATATTTTGTTTAAAATTGGTATAGGCTCTTTACTTGGTCCTTTTTTAGCTGCAATAACAAGTTATTCGGCGTTAAAATATATTGATGCATCAAAATCATCTATTTTGGGTAGTGCAAAGGGTTTATTTGTTTTGGTTACTGCTTATTTATATTTTGATATTTTACCGTTAACTTATCAAATAATAGGTGGTGTGTTTACAATAATAGGTATAATATTAATTACTTACGGAAAAGTAAAAATAAAAAAAAGCGAAACTTAAGAATTCGCTTTTCCTTGTTTATCTTCTTTTTTTGTTTTTATAATCGCGGTATAATATTAAAATTATCTTTTGCTTAATTACAATTTAAATAAAGCTAATTGTTATTGTTAATTTCTATTAATCTTTTATTGTCTTTTTGTGATATTTTTACAATTATTACATCTTTTTTATCAAAAAAATCTTCTACAATGCCAGGCCATTCTATTAAGCAAATATTATTTGAAAAGAAATATTCTTCTATACCTATATTATGCAGTTCGTCGATATTTTCGATTCGGTAAAAGTCAAAATGATAAATTATTTCGTTATTTTTTGTTTCGTATTCGTTAATTATAGAGAATGTTGGGCTTGTAACATTGTCAACTACTCCTGCATTTTTACATATTTCTTTTATTAATGTAGTTTTTCCTGCTCCCATATCTCCGTAAAACAGTATTATTTTTTTGTTGTTTATATTTTTTATTATTTCGGTTGCAACGTTTGACAGTTCGTTTATATCTGCTATTGTAAATTTCATTTTTTATAATTTTATCTTGGGCTTAAAGTTATAAATGGTATAAGCATTTCTTCGAGACTAATACCTCCGTGTTGAAATGTGTTTTTGTAATATTTTACGTAATGATTAAAATTATTTGGATAAGCAAAAAAATCGTTGTTTCGTGCAAAAATATATGTTGTGCTGATATGTGATTTTGGCAGATGTATCTCTTGTGGATTTGTAACCTCGAAAACATCTTTTTTATTATAGTTTAAATTTTTTCCTTGTTTATATCTAAGATTTGTTGTTATATCTTTGGTTCCTACAACTTTAACAGGATTTTTTGCATTTATTGTTCCATGGTCTGTAGTTATTACAACTTTTATTTCTTTAGATGCAAGTTCTTTTAATAGTTCTAACAGTGACGAGTGTTTAAACCAAAACGATGTTAATGCTCTGTATGCTTTTTCGTCGTTTGCAAGTTCTTTTATCATTTTCATCTCGGTTTTTGCATGCGATAGCATATCGATAAAATTAAAAACAACTACCGATAGGTTGTTTTGCAATATATTATTTAGGTTATCAATTATTTTTTTTCCGTCGTTATTGTTCATTACTTTGTTATAATATACTGTTGTTTTTTTTCCTAAGCGTTTTAGTTGATATTTAAGCAGTTCTTCCTCGTGCATATTTTTACCGCCTTCGTCCTCGTCGTTAAGCCATAGGTTTGGGTGTATTTTTTTTATCTCAGACGGCATAAGTCCTGCAAACATTGCATTACGAGCATATTGTGTAGCTGTTGGCAAGATTGCCGAAAAAATAAATTCGTTGTCAACATAAAAATATTTTCGTATCTCGGGTTGTATTGTTTTCCATTGGTCGAAACGTAAATTATCAATAACAATTACAAAAACGTTTTTATTTTTTTCGATAATATTAAATAGCTTATTTTTAAAAATATTTGATGAGTTTATAATTTTTTCATCTGCATATTTGTCGAACCACGATTTATAGTTTTTTGTTATATATTTTGCAAAAGCCGAATTTGCCTCGGTTTTTTGCATTTTTATTATTTCGTCTATTGATGCGTCGTTAAGGTTTTCGAGTTCTATCTCCCAGTAAACAATTTTTTTATAAACATCTTTCCAATCGGATAATGTTCGGCAATTATTAATTTCCATATTAATTTGCGAAAAAACCGATTGATATTTTGTTGTTGTGTTTTCGCTTACCAAGCGTTGCGAGTCTATTATTCTTTTTATTGTTAAAATAATTTGATTTGGATTTACGGGTTTAATAAGGTAATCTGATATTTTTCCTCCAATTGCTTTATCCATAATATTTTCTTCCTCGCTTTTGGTTATCATAACAATTGGTATTAACGGAAAGTTTTCTTTTATTTTGCTTAAAATCTCCAAGCCCGACATTCCTGGTATATTTTCGTCTAAAAAAATAATATCGTAATGTTCGGAGTATATAAGGTCGAGTGCTTCGTCTCCATTATATGCAGTATCGACAATATATCCTTTTTGTTGCAAAAAAATTATATGTGTTTTTAGTAAATCTATCTCGTCGTCTATCCAAAGAATTTTTATTTCTTTCATTTTTTATTTTTTTTAAATAACTTATAAATGTAAAATTTAGTGTATTATAATTTATTTTTTTCGTTATTAAATTTTTCTAAGTCGTTATTTAATAATTCCCATTGTTGCATATCGTTATCTAATTGTTTTTTGCATATTTCTATAAGGTTATATATTTTGTTATCTGTGGTGTTATTGTTACTTATAATTTTTAGATAATCGTTTATTGTGTTTTCGGTTTTTTCTATATCGTTCTCAAGTTTATTAATTTTTGATTTTATTTTTCGTATTTCTTTATCTATATTTTTTCGTTTTAAATATTTTTCTTTGTTTGATGATATTGTGTTTTCGTTTTTTTTATTTGTTGTTTTATTTGCTTGTATATTTAATTGATTTAGATTTTCTATTTTCTTTTTTTGCATAAAATCTGATATCCCGCCAAGGTGTTGTTTTATTTTATGATTTTTAAATTCGTATATTACATTTGTCAATCCGTTTAGAAAATCTCTATCGTGAGATACAATAATTATTGTTCCCGTAAAATTTTTAAGTGCATTTTTTAATATTTGTTTTGAGTAAATATCGAGATGGTTTGTGGGTTCGTCAAGTATCAAAAGGTTAACCGGTTGCAACAAGAGTTTTGCTATTGCAAGTCTTGATTGTTCTCCTCCCGACAAAACTTTTACTTTTTTATCTATATCATCGCCTCTAAATAAGAAAGCTCCTAAAATATCTCGAAGTTTTGTTCTTATATCGCCAACTGCAATATCGTCAAGTGTTTGAAAAACTGTTTTGTTTTGGTCTAAAATTTCGTCTTGATTTTGTGCAAAATAACCTATTTTTATGTTATGTCCTATTTTAAAATATCCCGAGTAATCGGTTTCTCCGACAATTATTCGCGATAGTGTAGTTTTTCCTTCGCCGTTTTTTCCAACAAAAGCTACTTTTTCGCCTTTTTCGAGCGTAAAATTAATATCGTCTATAACTAAATTATTTCCATACGATTTGCTTAAGTTTTTAATTTCGACAACGGTTTGTCCTCCTCGCGGTGGTTCAGGAAATCGTATATTTATTTTTGAATTGTCGGTTTGCTCTACTTCTATTCTTTGTATTTTTTTTAGTTGTTTAATTTTTGACTGCACTTGCACTGCTTTTGTTGCCTTGTATCTAAATCGCTCTATAAATTCTTCGGTTTTTTCGATTTGTTTTTTTTGGTTTTCGTATGCTGCTTGTTCTTGTTGACGTTGTTCTTGCCGGAATTTAATAAATTTTGTGTATGGTAATTTGTAATCGAATAGTTTTCCAAGACTAAGTTCTATTGTTCGTTTTGTAAGATTATCTAAAAAAAGTATATCGTGTGATATTATTAAAATTGCTCCCGAATAGTTTTGCAAAAAGTCTTCGAGCCATTGTATTGATTCTATATCGAGATGGTTTGTGGGTTCGTCAAGCAAAAGCAGGTTGGGTTTCGATAGTAAAATTTTTGCAAGTTCTATTCTCATCCGCCAACCTCCGCTAAACTCGTTACATTTTTTTGTAAATTCCGATTTCTTAAAGCCTAAGCCCAAAAGTATTTTTTCGACATCGGCATTAATAGTTGCTCCGTCAAGAATATGAAATTGTTCGTTTTTATCGCTTAATTCGTGTATTAGTTTAAGATATTCATCGGACTCATAATCGTTACGTTTGCTAAGTTCTAAGTTTATTTGTTCTATTTCTTTTTCGATGTTTAGAATTTTATCAAATGCCGATAGGGCTTCATCAAAAACTGTTTTGTTGCTTTGGTGTTTCATTTGTTGTGGCAGGTATCCCACGGTATTATTATCGGGAATTGTAATTTTTCCTTTTTCGTATGATTGTTTTCCTGCTATAACTTTTAGCAGAGTTGTTTTTCCTGCTCCGTTTTTTCCTATAAGTCCAATGCGATCTTTGTTTGTTATCGAAAAAGAAACATCTTTAAAGATTTCTATTCCGTTAAATGCTACTGTAAGGTTATCTACTGAAATCATAATTTGCTAAAAATTGCAAAAATAGTTAAAATAGCTTATGTTTTTCGTTTTTTTCGTTTTGCTGCCGGAAATAAAACATTGTTTAATATTAGTCTGTATCCGGGTGAGTTTGGGTGCAGGTCTAAATCGGTTGGTGGGTCGTAAACAAAGTGTTGATAATCTTCGGGGTCGTGTCCTCCGTAAAATGTCCAAGTCCCTTTTCCCCATTCGCCGTGTATGTATCTGGCTTCGTGTGCCGCTTTGTTTTCGCCCATTATTAATACGTTTGATTTTATAACGCTTTCGTTAAAAGCTGTTGTTTGCCCCATAAAACCTTTAATCATATTTTTATGGTTTTGACAAAGCATTGTTGGAACAGGGTCCCATTTTGCCGAAAAATCAAAAAGTGTAAAATAATCTTGATCTTTGGAAACTTTTCTTGTTCGTGTTACGTCAATATTTGAGTATTCGTACTCGTAAGGATTTGTTATTACTTTAAAGTCTTTAAAAGCAAATGTTTGATTAAAATCTAGTTTCGATTGGGCGTCAGGGTCCATTGCATCTCCATCGAACATGGGTTGGCAGATATCGGTATTTTGTGCGGCAAGCGCAATGTCATAGGTGTCTGTACCTGAGCACATTGCAAATAAAAAACCTCCTTTTGCAACATAATCTCTAATTGTTTGTGCTACAAAAAGTTTCAGCTTTGATACTTTTGTAAATCCGTATTTTTTTGCTGTTTCTTCGTTAACTCTAACTTGTTCTTTATACCACGGCATATTATGATATGCTGCATAAAATTTTCCGTATTGTCCTGTAAAGTCCTCGTGATGCAGATGTAGCCAATCGTATTTGCTTAATGCTCCTTCTATTATATCTCCATCGTAAATTACATCATAAGGAATTTGTGCATATGTTAATACAAGTGTTACCGCATCGTCCCACGGTAATTTATTTTTTGGCGAATATACTGCTATTTTAGGTGCTTTTTCTAATTTTAAAGCATCCATATTTATATCGGGCTGAGCAATATAATTTAAAATTTGATTTGCTTGCACATCTGCCAATATCTCAAAATAAACTCCTCGAATTACGCATTCGTCTTGAATTTCTTTATGGTTTTCTATTAAAAAACTTCCTCCTCTATAATTTAAAAGCCATTTTGCTTGTATCGAATTTTGTAATACCCAGTAAGTTATTCCGTAAGCTTTTAAATGGTTCGTTTGCTTTTGGTCCATAGGTATCAAAATATACGATGCAAATATTTTTGAGCCTATAATTAACAGAATAAATAATATGGTTAGTTTTCGTATCAAATATTATTTTTTTTCAAAAGTAAGAAATATAAAATCAAAAAAACGATTATAATTGGTTAAATAAATTTAATTATAATATTTTTAAAATTCAGGCTCGCCTATCTGATTTTGAAAATCCTTATTATGCATATCCATGTTATCGTCAATACCATTCATTTTTGAGTCAAGCCATTTAATATCCTCAACGTTACTAGGTTCCGAGAATTGTGCAAACTCCGGTTTAAATTGCAACTCAACATCTGTAACTTCGCCGTTACGGTGTTTTGCTATAATTATATTTGCTTGTCCTTTTACTGTATCTTCGTCGTCGTTGTTTCCATAATAATCGGGGCGATGTATAAATATTACTATATCGGCATCTTGCTCAATTGCTCCCGACTCTCGTAAGTCGGATAACTGAGGACGTTTGTTTCCTCCTCGTGTTTCTACAGCTCTACTAAGTTGAGATAAAGCCAAGATAGGTATATCTAATTCTTTTGCAAGCGATTTAAGCGACCTTGATATACTTGATATTTGTTGTTCTCGATTTCCTTTTAATGCGGTATCTCCGGTCATTAATTGTAAATAATCTATTATTATCATTTCTATACTGTATTGAGATTTTAAACGGCGACATTTTGCTCTTAACTCAAAAATGTTTATTGCCGGAGTATCATCTATGTATATTGGGGCTTCCTCAATATTAGATATTTTATCTTCTAAAACTTTCCAATCGGTTCTGTCTAATTTACCTGTTTTTATTTTTTTAGAATCTATTTTTGTTTCGCTAACTATTAACCTCTTAACGAGTTGTTCTTTGGACATTTCCAAAGAAAAGAAAGCTACAGCTTTATTAAAATCAACAGCCATATTTCGTGCTATATTTAAAACAAATGCTGTTTTTCCCATTGCAGGACGTGCTGCTATAATTATTAAATCGGAGCGTTGCCAACCCGATGTTACTGCATCTAAACTTGTAAAGCCCGAAGGAACTCCACTTAATCCGTCCTCACGTTTTCCTGCTATTTGTATCTGTTTTATTGCCTCATTAATTATTGTTTTTACCGGTTCGGCCTGTGTTTTTATAGTGCCTTCGGCAATATTAAAAATCTCTGATTCTGAAAAATTTAGTAAGTTATCTACGTCATCATTTTCAAAATATGCTCGTCGTTGTATCTCGGCAGAAATTTCTATTAATCTACGTTCTATATGTTTTTGTATTAATATTTTTGAGTGGTATTCTAAATGAGACGATGATGCAACTTTGTTTGTTAATTTAACAAGATAAGCTTTTCCTCCTGCTTCGTCTAAATCTTTATTTTGTTTTAATTTATTTGCTACTGTAAGCAAATCTATAGGTAAAGATTCTAATGATAATGCTTTAATTGCATTATATATTTTTTGATGAGAACTTTTATAAAAAGCTTCCTCTGTTAAAGTATCAGCAACTAAATTAATTGCATCTTTTTCAATCATTAATGCTCCTAAAACAGCTTCTTCTATATCTATTGCTTGAGGAGGAACTTTTCCTAATTCAACATTTATTTTTTCTAATGTGTTAGACTTTATATTTTTTTTATTATCCATATTTTTATTAAAAATTTTTACAAAGTTAATATCCAAAACTTTGTTTCTGTATTTTATTTAAAGCTTTTTTTAACAATTAATAAATAAATAAAAACATTATTTTGTTAATAAAATTTATTATATTTATTTCTTTAAAATAATCTTTATGGAACAATTAAAAAAAACAGCAGAAATTATTAAACAAAGTAAACATTTAATTGCTTTTACGGGAGCAGGAATTTCAGCCGAAAGTAACATTCCTACTTTTAGAGGCAAAAACGGAATTTGGAACAAATACAATCCAAAATTATTAGATATAACATATTTTAAAAATAATTCCGATTTATGTTGGAAACATATTACCGATATGTTTTTCTCGGTAATTGATAAAGCTTACCCAAATTATGCACATTATTTTTTATACGAGTTGGAACAACAAAATATATTAAAATCAATAATTACTCAAAATATAGATAATTTACATCAAAAAGCCGGAAATAAAAATATTATTGAATTTCATGGAAATACAAGAGAACTTATTTGCACCAAATGTAAAAAAAAATATAACGTAAAAGATTTTGATTTATTAAAAGAAACACCTAAATGCTTATGTGGAAGTATTTTAAAACCCGATTTTGTTTTTTTTGGAGAAAACATTCCTGTTGATGCCTACAAAAAAGCTATAAACGAAATAAACTTATGCGATGTTATGTTAATTATAGGAACGACAGGTGAAATAATGCCTGCTTCTATATTGCCATACGAAGCCAAAAATAATGGCTCTTTAATTATAGAAATAAACCCCGAGGAGTCTAATTACACTAACAAAATAACTGATTATTTTATAAAACAAAAAGCGGTTATAGCTAGTAATAAGTTAAAACAATTTATTCTATAATTATAATATTATATAAATATATAGATAGTTACATAAGACATGCCGTTAACCCAACATTTTCATATATTTATCTATTAAACATTTATATCTGTCAAAAAAATTATGATTTTAGGTTTCAATTTAATATCTTTGTCTTATTATTTTTAATTTTTTATGAAAACTATATTTACTACATTATTTATTTTACTTTATAGTATTTCTTACTCAGCCGATTATTATTGGGCTGCAAACTCAGGAAATAATTGGAACACAATAGCTAATTGGGTTGATGCAGGCGGTATTCCAATAGGCAGTACTCCGGGAAATACCGATATTGTGCATTTTACTAACAGCGACAATTCCAATTGCACTGTTGATGTAAATGTAAATATTGGCGGATTAATTGTTGACGGTTATACCGGAACAATTAACATTAACGGATATTCTTTTCAGGTAACATCAGGCGATGCAACATTTAATACCGGAACAATAACCGGTGGAACACTAACAGTTAACACAACAGGTATTGCAACTTATGCCGGTACAAGTTTTGGAGCAATTGTCAATTCCGTATCAGGGCGTTTACATTTAAACGGTTCTACATTTAATGCAGTGGCAACATTCGAAAAAAACGGAGCATCAGGCGATAATTGTTCCGGAAACAATACTTTTAATGCAAATACAAGTATAAAAAATTCCGGTTCGGGATATTTGCGTTTGGAAAATACAAATCCCGATACTTTTAATGCCGATTTGGTAGTTGAAAATTCAGGCACAAGTTACACGATCTTTTCAAATGCAGCGGCAGGAACAACTGTTGCAGGAAATCTTACCGTTACAAACTCGGGAAGTAGCGATTCTTATATACATGTAAATTACAACAATACAGCAACATTGGCAGTAACAGGAAATGTTACGGTAAATAATACAGGGTCCGGAACACAAAGCCGAAACCATTTCGGTTTGCGTGGAACTATTACAATAGGGGGTAATTTGACCGTAAATAATAATGCAACAGCCACTACCGGAAGAACATACATTTCGTATTACGATAATTGTAATATTATTATAAACGGAAAT
>JALSQC010000166.1 GCA_026985625.1 Bacteroidales bacterium
TAAAAACAGTTGATTAAAATCGTCGTCTTCTACAATTAATATTTGGTAATCTTGTTGTTTTAATTCCTCGTTAGAAACTAACGTTTTTTTATTTAACGATACCATTTTATTTTTTCCGTATTTTTTCTCGGATTTAAAATATAATTTTAAACTTGTTCCTTTACCTACTTTCGATGATATTTCTATTCTGCCGTCGATTAAGTCCATATATTTTTTAACTACTTTAAGTCCTAATCCTGCACCTTCGTATTGGTTAATGTCTTTTTTATCAAAATCTATTTCTTCGAAAATATGTAATAAAACATCGTTATTTATTCCTTTGCCTGTATCATCTATTTTTACTAATATTTCGGTATCATCGTTTATTAGTTCCGTAGATATGTTTATATCACCTTTTTCGGTATATTTTACCGAGTTGTCTATAATATCGGTTATTATTTTTGATACTAATATTTTATCGGCAATAATTTTTTCGTCGGTTTTAAAATCAAGATTTAATTGTATATTTTTTTCATTTATTCTAAATTGATATATATCCGATATTTTTTTAATTGTATTATTTATGTCTATATCTGATAGTGTTACTTTTATATTATCGTAATTTATTTTTGCGTGATCTATAAAATTATTAAATATATACAGCAATTGTGAGACACTTTGTTTTATTCCTTTCGAAAAAATATTTATACGTTCACAATTTTTATCAGATATAGATTTTAATCTTACATTTAGCATTTCGGTTAATCCGTTTATTGAATTTAACGGAGTGCGAATTTCGTTTGATATATTGTTTAAAAATGTTTCTTTAATTTTGTTGGCTTCTTTATAATTCGATAATAATATTAATAATTCGCTTTCGGTTTTTTTTAATTTTTTTACTTTATCTGATAATTCTTTGTTTCTTTCTTGTATTTTTTCTTCGAGACTTTTATTTAGTTTTAGATAAGCATCGTTAATACGAGATATTTCTTTGCTTTTTTGTTCTAATATTTTTGCATGTTTAATGCTTGTTTTTATTCTAAAGTAAATGAATATTATCAATAGTATTAATAATGTAATTATTGTTATCGAAAATAATTTAAAATTACGTGCTTTTTTGCTTTTAATCAACTGTATATCAAGACTTTGTTTTAATAGCTTATTTTCTATTTCTTTATTTTTGGTTTCGTATTTAATTTTAATGTCATTAATCGAATGTAAATTGTTTATTTTCTGCAACGAGTCGTTATAAGCTATATATTTGTCGGTATAGTATAATGCATTTTTATAATCTTTTTTGTTTTTGTAGTAATAAATTAACAGTTTAAAAGACGGTTCGTATAAATCTATTAATTTATTTTTAAATATTAATTTTTTATTTTCTAATAATTTATTTTCTATTTCTTTCGAAAAATTATGTTTTTCTTTTAACTCTATATCAACTATATTTAGATTTGAAAATACCAAATTTTTTATATTATTTGCAACTATCGACGAATCCACACTCTCTTTAAAATATTTTAGAGCTAAATCAATTTTATTAAGATTATAATAAATAACACCTAAATTATTTAAATCGTAAAGTAAATTTGGTTTAATATTATATTTTTTATCTATTTTATATGCTTTGTTAAAATTATTAACAGCACTGTCTAAATTACCCATTCTAATATATACATCGGCAATATTGTTATATATTTGCGAAAATATAGAGTCATCTACCAAATATTTTTTAAACGACAATGATTTTCTGTATTTTTTTAATGCCTCTATACTATCGTTTAATAGCGAGTATATATATCCTACATTATTATATGCGTAAATCCTCTCGGTATTATTGTTGAGTTGATTTGCCAAATCTTTTGATATATAATAATATTGTAACGATTGTTTTAAATTATTTTGATATCTGTATCCTTCTGCTATTAATTTAATTGCTTTAATTTGTTGTTTTAGATTATTATTTTTTCGAGCAATGCTATATGCATCTAATAATTTAATTACAGCTTTTTTTGGATTATTATTTAAATCTTTTATTGCAATATTAATTAAAATATTAAATTTTTCTTTATCGTTTTTATAAGTTAAACTATCGTTTTTTATTGCATATACTTTATTTAACAATAAAAAAGATAACAAAAAAGAAAATAAATATGTTAAGATTCTTCTCACAAGTAACAAATTTACATTTTTTATTTGTTTTTTATATATTTTTTTACATTTTTTTTACTTATATAAAATTTTATATCAATAACTAAAAAAATAAAATTATAAAAAAAACAAGAGTTTAGCCAAAAAGCTAAACTCTTATATAAATTAATAAACTAAATTATTTTTAATCTTTATCTAAAAACGGATAACGATAGTTTACAGGAGGCACAAATGTTTCTTTTATTGTTCGCGGAGCTACCCAACGCATTAAATTAATTTTAGAACCTGCTTTATCATCGGTTCCCGAGCCTCTTGCTCCTCCAAAAGGTTGTTGGCCTACAACTGCACCTGTAGGTTTATCGTTAATATAAAAGTTTCCGGCTGTATGTGTCAATCGTTTTGTTGCTTTTTCGATAATATATCTGTCGTTTGCAAATATTGCTCCTGTAAGAGCATACATCGATGTATTATCTAATGTATCCATAATATCATCGAATTTATTTTCGTCGTAAACATATACAGTTAATACAGGTCCAAAAAGCTCTTCCTCCATAGTTACATAATGAGGATTTGTTGTTAGTATAACAGTTGGCTCAATAAAATATCCTTTAGACTTATCGTAATTACCGCCAAATATTATTTCGGCATCGGCATCGGTTTTAGCTTTGTCTATAAAACTTGCAAGTTTATCAAACGATGCTTCGTCTATAACAGCATTTACAAAGTTAGAAAAATCTTCGGGTGGTCCCATTTTTATTTCGCTAAGTTCTGAAGCCATATGATTTTTTACATCGTTCCATAAATTAGAAGGAATATATGCACGCGATGCAGCCGAACATTTTTGTCCTTGATACTCAAAAGCTCCACGGGTTAAAGCTGTTCCTACTTGTTGTGCATTTGCCGATTTATGAGCAAGAACATAATCTTTTCCTCCTGTTTCGCCTACTATTCGCGGATACGAACGGTAATTCTGAATATTTGCTCCTATTGTTTTCCAAATACTTTGAAATACTTGAGTTGAGCCTGTAAAATGGAAACCTGCAAAATCTTTATGTGAGAAAATTACTTTAGCCGCTGTTGGTCCCGATGTATAAATTAAATTTACAACACCGTCGGGCAAACCGCCTTCTTTAAAAATCTCCATTAATACTTGAGCCGAATAAATAGCTGTTTTCGATGGTTTCCAAACAACAACATTGCCCATCATTGCGGGGGCTGTTGGCAAATTACCTGCTATTGATGTAAAATTAAACGGTGTTAAAGCAAAAATAAAGCCCTCGAGAGGACGTTGCTCTACCCTGTTCCACATTCCGGGAGCCGACTCGGGTTGATCGTTATAAATTTCGGTCATATACTGAACATTAAATCTAAAAAAATCGGCTAATTCGCAAGCAGCATCTATCTCTGCCTGAAAAGCATTTTTTGACTGAGCCAACATAGTAGCAGCATTTATTTTTGCACGATAAGGTCCTGATATTAAATCTGCTATTTTTAAAAATATCGATGCTCTATGTTCCCACGATAGATTTTCCCATGCAGGTTTTGCCGCTAAAGCTGCATCTATTGCTTGTTTAACTTCTGCCTCTCCGCCCTGGTAATAATATCCTAATGTATGATTAATATCGTGAGGCGGATAAATTCTTACTTTTTTATCGGTTTTTACTTCTTTACTACCAATATACATTGGAATTTCGACCTCTTTTGAACGAAGTTCATCTAATTTAGCTTTTAGTTCTTTTCTTTCTTTTGTTCCCGGAGCATAACTTAAAATAGGCTCGTTTTTAGCTATCGGAACATTATAAAATCCTTTTGCCATATGTTTATTTTTTTAATTATTTTTTCACAAACTTAATAAAACGATATTAAATATTTGCTAAATTAAATTTATATTTTTATATTTTTTTTAACAGAAATTTCAAAAATTATATCTTTTTAATTAAGATTTTTAATATTATCTTTATGCCAAAATTTAATAATAAAAAATATGGCAATAGAAAAAGACATAACAATTGAAGATTTGGTAGAGGAATATCCTTTCTCGGTTAAATATTTAGCCGATAAAAACATTAAATGTATTGCTTGTGGCGAACCAATATGGGGAACACTTGAAGAAGCATGTAAAGAAAAAAATTTTTCTGACAAAGAAATATCAGAAATTGTAAACGAATTAAATAAATTAGCAAATAAATAAAATAATAATTATGGTAAACATTAAAGAAGTATTAAATAAATTAGGTATTACCGATATTAATCAAGGAGTATCTACCGGTGCCGATTGGTTCGACACCAATGGAAAATTAACAAGTTCGATTTCTCCAATAGACGGTAAAGAAATAGCTAAAGTAAAAAATGGAACTTTAGACGATTACGAAATGGTAATGAAAAAAGCTCAATCGGCTTTTAAAGAATGGCGACTTGTTCCTGCTCCTATTCGTGGTGAAGTTGTTCGTCAAATTGGTCTCGAGTTACGAAAATATAAAGAAGAGCTTGGTGCCTTAGTAACCCTCGAAATGGGTAAAATATATCAAGAAGGAATGGGCGAAGTTCAAGAAATGATTGACATTTGCGATTTTGCTGTAGGACAATCTCGTTTAATAAACGGTAGTTCTTTACAGTCGGAACGTCCTCAACACCGTTTATTTGAACAATATCAACCTCTGGGAATTGTAGGCATCGTTACATCGTATAATTTTCCTGTTGCTGTTTGGGCTTGGAATACTGCTCTTGCTGCTATTGCCGGCGATGTTGTTGTTTGGAAACCATCGTCAAAAACCCCGTTAACTGCAATTGCTACTCAAAAAATTATTAGCGATGTTCTTAAACGAAACAATGTTCCCGAAGGTGTATTTAACTTAGTTATTGCTAAATCGTCGGTAATGGGCGATAATTTCTTAAGCGATAATCGTATTCCTTTAATGTCGGTTACAGGTTCAACTGCTGTTGGTAAAAGAGTTGGCGGAATTGTAGGTAAACGTCTTGGTAAAACAATTTTAGAATTAGGTGGAAACAATGCTGTTATTATTACACCAAAAGCCGATATTCAAATGGCTGTTATGTCAACTGTTTTTGGAACAGTGGGAACAGCAGGACAACGTTGCACATCAACCCGAAGAGTTATTATACACGAAGATGTTTATGACCAAGTTCGCGATAAATTTATTGCTGCTTACAAAGGAATACGAAATAAAATAGGAAATCCTTTAGACGAAAATACTCTAGTAGGACCGGTTATTGATGCTAACTCTGTAGCTCTTTTTAAAAATGCAATAGAAAAAGTTCAAGAAGAAGGCGGTAAAATATTGTTTGGAGGCGAAGTTCTCGAAGGCGAAGGTTTTGAATCCGGTAATTATGTTGTTCCTTGTATTGCCGAGGCCGAAAATCATTATAAAATTGTTCAAGACGAAACTTTTGCTCCAATAGTATATTTTATAAAATATTCTGGCGATATTAATAATGCAATAGCTATTAATAATGATGTTCCCCAAGGATTATCATCGGCTTGCTTTACTCTTGATGTTAGAGAAGCAGAAACTTTTGTGTCGGCTGTTGGCTCCGATTGTGGAATTGCTAATGTAAATTTAGGAACATCGGGTGCCGAAATCGGAGGTGCTTTCGGTGGAGAAAAAGATACAGGAGGTGGACGCGAATCGGGTTCCGATGCTTGGAAAATTTATATGCGTCGCCAAACAAATACTGTTAACTTTGGCTCAGAACTACCTCTTGCTCAAGGAATTAAATTTGATATTTAATTTAAATCGTATATTCTTACATATAATAAAACTCAAAAAAAATAACCCGATAAATTTATCGGGTTATTTTTTTTACTTTATAATGTATTTTATTTTTTCTCCGGAATTAATGATACTCTAATATAATTGTCGGTTTTTAAATATTTTTTTGCTACATTAATAATATCATCTTTTGTTATAGAATTAATTGTTTTGTCTATGTTTGAAAGTTCGGTTAAAGGTATATCATTAAAATAATGCGATTTTATTGTATTTAGCCAATATTTATTTTCTCGACGTTTTGTTTCGTATTTTTTTAACAATTGTTCTTTTGCTTTAAATAAATTAACATCACTCGGACCTTGTTTCATTATTTTATCAAAAATGGCTAAACTTGCCGATGTAGCTTTATCTATATTATCAGGAGCACAAGGATAATAAACAATCATTGACACATCTGCCGATGGTAATTTTTTATAGCTTGGGTAGGCTCCTATCGAATAAACAATACTTAATTTCTCTCGAATTGAGTCTAATAAATCTATCGATAATATAGAGCCTAAAGCATCAACAGTTAAACGGTCTTTAAGGCTATAATCAAAATCATGAGAAATATCCATAAAAACAATACTTTTTTTGGCTGTTCCTTTTATTGCTTTAACATCATGTTTTCCTTTTGGATAATTAATATTTAGGTCTTTCCATTTTTCTTGATTATTTATATTAGGTAAACTTCCTAAATATTTTTCGATAAGTGGTTTTGCTTTTTTTAAATCTATATTACCTACAAAAAAGAATGTAAAACTGCTTGGGTCTCCAAATCTTTCGCGATATA
Organism: Bacteroidales bacterium; assembly: GCA_026985625.1. Taxonomy (GTDB): domain Bacteria; phylum Bacteroidota; class Bacteroidia; order Bacteroidales; family JAFGXI01; genus JALSQC01. The sequence continues at coordinate 6,694 of JALSQC010000166.1, forward strand.
TTTGGTGAACTCTTTTATAATCGGCTTCGTCAAGAAGTTTTGCAGTCATTGGTCGTTTTCTGCTACTATGATTAGACATTATTGCTGTAATAGAATCTCTAAAAGCTGTTTCGGGGCTTAAACTTTGATTTTCGAGCATTGATTTTGTTCTTGTAATATAAGATTCGTAAGCTGTTTTATCGTAACGTGGTTTTGTAAAATATAAATTTGTAAGTTGCAACATTGTTTCAAAATCGTTAACACTTGAGTTTCCGTTTATACCTTCGCTTAGTTGATTAATATACGGATATACCGATACATTTTTATCTGATAATATTTTATCTAGTTCTGTTTTTTCAAAACCGTTTAATCCCGATTCTTCTATAATATCACATGCTATTTTAGATGAAACATCGTCTTTTTGTCCATAAACCGACCAACCGCCGTTGCTATATGATGTCATTTGTATATCGTCGTCTTTAAATGTAGTTGGTTTTATGACAACCTTTATTCCGTTACTTAAAGTCCATTGTTCGGCTTTAATAAGTTTAAGTTTTTCTTTCTTTTTAACTTTTCCGGGAGTTATTCCAAGTTCTTTTGCATCAAAAAGCGGACGTGTTGATACTTTATCAACATAAGCCTCTAATTTTTCTGATTTTACTTTTGTCAATAAATCTTTAACATCTTGTTCGGTAGGTATTTTTAATCCTTTTTTCTCGGGTGACATAATTAAAAAAACCATATTTTTTTCGGTTATCCACTTATTAGCCAAGCTATTAACCTCGCTTAATTTAATGCCATCAATAAATTGTTTTGTCATTTTATACTCGTTATATATTCCTGGATATGGTTTCTTTGATATCAAAAAGTTTGCTTTATATTCTTCGACAAAGTTCTTTGATTTTTGTTTATTTCTATCTTTATATAGTTTTTCGGTTTTTTTAAGAATAGATTTTTTTGCACGTTCTAATTCTGTTGCAGTAAATCCAAATTGTTTTACTCTGTAATTTTCTTTTAACAAAGCTTCGGCTCCTGTTAATGTTTTTCCTTCTTTTGTTGCTGCCATCATAATATAAACATCTTTAGGGCCTATAAAATCACTATATCCTGAATATCCGTATGAGAATGGTGGATTAGAGTTGTGTGTTAATTCGCTTAATCTGTCGTTAATCATTTTGTTAAACAAATCAAAAGTAAGTTTAGTTCTGTAATCGCCAACGGTTTTAATATAAAATTTTGGTTGTTTAATAAATATTTGTACTGCACTTGACGGATTTTCTTTATCAGACATTATTGCAATAATAGGTTTGTCGTTATCGGGAATATCAACTTGAGTATATTTTCTTGGATTTTTTGTTTTAGGAATAGAGCCAAAAATTTCTTTTATTTTCTTTTCAACTTCTTTTGGATTTATATCTCCAACAACTATTATTGCCTCTCTATCGGTTCTATACCAATCGTTATAAAATCTTTTTAAAACCGAATAGTCGCAACTATCAACAACAGACATTAAACCTATTGTATTACGATCGGCATATTTTGAACCTTTAAATATTGCCTGAAATAGCTTATCTTGCATACGAAACTGAGCTCCTTGATGCATACGCCATTCTTCGTGAACAACTCCACGTTCGGCATCAATCTCTTTATCTTCGTAAGAAACATAGTGTGCCCAATCGTGAAGCACAAGTAAACCTTTATCTAAAAATTGAGCAGAATCAAGAGGAACTGTTATTCCGTAAACAGTTTCATCGAAAATTGTGTAAGCATTTACTTCTGCTCCAAATTTCATTCCTGTTTTTTCAAGAAAATTTATTAGTTCGTGTTTAGGAAAATTTTTTGTTCCGTTAAAAGCCATATGTTCGCAAAGATGAGCCAAGCCTCGTTGGTCGTCGTCTTCTTGAATAGAACCTGACCTTACAGCTAAAGTTAATTCTGCCCTGTTTTTAGGCGTCTCGTTATGCCGTATGTAATACGTTAAACCATTTGGTAAAACTCCGTGAATTACTGCTGTATCTACAGGAATTTTGCTATTAATATCATAACCTTGCGAGTAAACAAAACTTATTACAAATAATAGACTAATTAAAAATGTTATTTTTTTCATTTGGTTGTAGTTTATATTAGTTAAAAATTAATGACGTTTAAAAATTAAATTAGTTACAAAAAACTTTAACAAATTCTTTTTTTAATTCTTTTTTTATATCTGATATATTAAAAATTTGTTGTTTTTCTTTGCTTAATGATGTTACCCCTTTATCAACAAATCCACAAGGATTTATATAATTAAAATAATCAAGATTGGTATTAATATTAAATGCAAAACCATGCATAGTAACACCCCTGCTAACTCTAACACCTATAGCACAAATTTTACGTTCGTTTTTTGTTCCAACACCAAGCCATACTCCCGTTGCTCCGTTTAATCTGCTTGCAGTAATTTTATATTTTTCTAAAAAATTAATTATTACCTGCTCAATATTATTAACATAATCTTTTACTCCAATATTAAAATCATCGAGATTTATAATAGGATAACCTACTATTTGACCCGGACCGTGATATGTAACATCTCCCCCACGGTTTGTTTTAAAATAAGTAGCTTTTATTTTTTTTAAAAAAGTATCGTTTATAAGTAAGTTATTAGTATTTCCGCTTTTACCTATAGTATATACATTAGGATGTTCGCATAAAAATAAATAATTTTTATTTTTTTTGCCTGATAATTTTTGACTTATTATATCCTGCATTATTTTTTCTTGAAAATCCCATGCTTTTTTATAATCGATAAAACCCAAATCTTTATATTCTAATATATTACTCATTAAATATGTGTTACATTTACAAAATATGATATTCTAAATGCAACTAAAGTATAGTTTTTTTTTAAGATTACAATGTAAAAATATATATTTTTAGTAATAACATATTTTAATGTTTTAAGAAATACTTTTTTATCTTTGCAAACAAATTTAATTTTTAAATAAAAATAAAAAAATGAATAATATAGAATACAGCGAACAAGAACAAGCAAAAAGAGACTCATTAAACGAGTTATATAAATTAGGAATAAACCCTTATCCCGCAGAAAAATACGAAATAACAGCATACAGTTCTGATATAATCAAAAATTTTGATGCCGAAAAAAACAATTATCAAAATATATCTGTTGCCGGCAGAATTATGAGCCGTCGTATTATGGGAAAAGCTTCGTTTGCAGAATTGCAAGACTCTAAAGGAAAAATACAACTATATTTTAATAGAGACATAATTTGTCCAAACGAAGATAAAACACTTTATAACATTGTATTTAAAAAATATTTAGACCGAGGAGATATTATTGGAGTAAAAGGCGATGTTTTTATAACTAAAATGGGCGAAGTATCAATACGGGTAAAAGAATATAAAATTCTTAGCAAGTCGATAAAACCATTACCTGCTGTTAAAGAAAAAGACGGTAAAATTTTTGATGCTTTTACCGACTCCGACCAACGTTACCGTCAACGTTCGCTTGATTTAATTTTAAATACCGACGTAAAAGAAACTTTTATAAAACGCACAAAATTAACAAACTCAATGCGAGAGTTTCTTAACAACAAAGGTTATCTCGAGGTTGAAACCCCAATTTTACAACCAATATACGGAGGTGCAGCAGCTCGTCCTTTTAAAACTTATCATAATACATTAGACACCACTCTTTACTTACGCATTGCCGACGAACTTTATTTAAAACGCCTTATAGTTGGAGGATTTGATGGTGTTTACGAATTTGCAAAAGATTTTCGTAACGAAGGTATGGACCGTTTTCATAACCCCGAATTTACCCAAATGGAACTTTATGTTGCATATAAAGATTATTTTTGGATGATGGACTTGGTTGAAGAAATGGTAGAAAAAATTGCTATAGATATACACGGAACAACAAAAATAAAAGTTGGCGAAAATTTAATAGATTTTAAACGTCCATGGAAACGATATACAATGTTTGAAGTTATTGAACATTTTACAGGAATTAACATATCGGAAATGGACGAAAAACAATTACGAGAAACCGCAAAAAAACTAGATATAGAAGTTAACGATACAATGGGAAAAGGAAAAATTATAGACGAAATATTTGGCGAGAAATGCGAAAACAAACTAATTCAACCAACTTTTATTACCGACTATCCCGTAGAAATGTCACCACTGGCAAAAAAACATCGAGATAAAGAAGGACTTGTAGAACGTTTCGAAGCTATTTGCAACGGCAAAGAAATTTGTAACGCTTACTCCGAACTTAACGACCCCATCGACCAACGTAATCGATTCGAAGAACAGCTACTACTTGCAAAACGAGGCGACGAAGAAGCTATGATGTTAGACGAAGATTTTTTAAATGCAATAGAATACGGAATGCCTCCTACATCAGGACTTGGCATAGGAATAGACCGTT
>JALSQC010000167.1 GCA_026985625.1 Bacteroidales bacterium
ATAAATCCTGAGCATTCGGGAGCATTTCTAATTACATGTGCATCGGGAATATCAAATTCCATATCGTAAAATTTTACGTTGGTATATTCGCCTTCTAATTCCTCCATAATATCGTAAACAGGTAGGCACATTGGACCCATTCTACCACAACAAATCATTACGTTCTCGTTTTCGTTTATGATTTGTTTAAATTGTTCCTCCGACTCTATGTGTTTTAAATTTGTTTGTAACATAATTTTTATTTTTTTTTGGTTTATTATTTTTGCAAAAATAATATACATATCTAGATAAAAAAATAAGCTGTTAAAATTTTAACAGCTTATAAAATATTTTAAAATCTTTTAAGATTTATTTTTTAAGTACTTTAAATTCTACTCTACGGTTTTGTTGACGGCCTTCGGGTGTTGTATTAAATGCTATAGGGCGTGTTTCGCCATATCCTTTAACAATTAATCGCGAAGTATCTATACCGTGCTCTATTAAATAGTTTGCCACCGATTGTGCTCTTGCTTTTGATAGTTTCATATTAAAAGAATCGGAGCCTACGTTATCGGTATGTCCTGCAATCTCGATTTGTAAGGTTTTATTCTTTTTAAGAAAATCTATAGTTCTATCTAACTCGGGAAAAGATTCGGGTTTTAATGTTGCTTTGGCTGTCTCGAAAAAGATATTATTTAAACGTACAACCGAGCCTACTTCAATAGGAGCTAATCTCATTGTTTCGTCTTCAATCTCCTCGTATTCGTCTATATCCGATAAGTCTATATTTTTATTTATATCAAAAAATCCTAAACCTACTGCTCTAAAACCATATTTTTTACCTGCCGGTAAAATAATCTTAAATTTACCTGTTTTTGGGTCTGTTCTTGCAAATGCTACTTCTTTACCTCCGGGTAATTCTTCTACAATAATTCTGGCATCGATAGGCTCGTTTGTTTTGTCGTTAAGAACTCGCCCCGATATTAAAACTACAGGCTTTGGCTTAATTGTTTTTGGTAGTGCTATTCTAAAAATATCGTTTTTTCCTACCGAATTGTGAACCGACGAAAAATATGCATATTGTCCCGATGCCGGAATATTATATTTTGTATCCGATTTTGGACTGTTAATTACAGGTCCTAAGTTTTGTGGTTCCGACCAGTTTTTCCATGTATCGTCTAAACGTGTTGTCATAAATATATCTTCGCTTCCGTAACCTGCTTTTCCCGATGTCGAGTAGTAAAGTGTAACACCATCGGCTGCTAAAAACGGCGAATAATCGTTTTCCATTGTATTAATAATATTGCCTAAATTTTGCGGTTTTGTCCAGTTGTTTTCTGATTTTCTAAAACTTACGTATAGGTCTAATCCTCCGTATGATTTTTTAGTTTGAATTGCCATTAATAATACTTTTCCATCGTTTGACAAAAAGTAATTTGCATAGTCGTTATAATTTATAAAATTATCGATATATTGTTTCTCGGGGAAAGCCCAGCCTTGACGTGTTCTATGAGTTAACGAAACTCCAACGGCTGCGGTTCCGTCTTTTTTATATACATTGCCTAGTAATAAACTGTTACCGTCAGGTGTTATTGATTGCACAAAGTTATTATATTTATTATTTAGCGGTTGTCCTATATTTTTTGCAGGTCGCCATTTTCCTTCTTTATCAACTACCGAATACCATATATCGTCAATATCTTGAAATCCTCCTGCATTTTCGGGCGAATTTTTTCTATCAAAATATAATGTTTTTCCATCGGGCGAAATCATTGGTGCTATCTCGTCGTATATTGTATTAATGTTTTCTCCTAAATTTTCGGGTTTGCCAGAGAATTTAAGATTTGGAACTAAGTTTATATATGCTTTTACCGAGTCTTTTTCGTCGGTTATTCCAATAGCATCTATTTCGTTAAATCCTACAACTTTTTCGGGTTCTAAGTAAACATCTACCTCATCGACATAAAAATCGGTTGGTTCCGGTAAAAATATATTTAACATTCTTGATTTTATACCAAGAGATTTTGCTTCGGCTTTATAAACTTCTTTTTCGTTTCCCTGACCTTTAATAACTACCCGTGTAATTGCTCCGGGATTAAAACTCTCGGCAATGGCTACTTGCGATATACGTGCAGGTTTACTAAATCCAACATAAATATATGCCGTACCCGATACTTCTTTACCTCCTTTTACTTTAACTGTCCAAGCTGTTTTTGCATCGCCTCCTATTGGTAAAACATTTGGAGCTCCAAGTGCTTGTGCTGCCGATTTCTCGGTTTTACTGTATTGCGACGAAAATTTAATAACTTTGTCAGCCCAAATCGCTTTTACTATTTGAGAATCGGGAACTGCTGTTTTTTCTTGTTTTGTCAATAAAGCATTCCATAAAATTTTATTGCTATCGAGTTTTGACTCGTTTACAACATTTTGCGAATAAGCACTTAATAACAACGTTGTTAAAAATAATACTATTAAATATTTATAATTTCTCATATTAATTTTTTTTTGTTTTTAATGTATAGTATTAATAATAATCTTCTAAATAATAAAAAATTTTATTAAAATAAAAATTTATAGCTTAAAAAATAACAATATTATTAATTATATCAAATATTTTTTTTATATTGATTTTATAAAAATATTTTTACTTTTGATTTTTATTATAAAAAATTGAATATCAAATTAAATTTACACAAAAAAACTAATCAATATTTAGTATTGTTTTTCCTTGCATTTGTTTGGGGGGGCTCTTTTATTTTAATAAAAAAAGGTTTAATTAGTTTTAGCGATTATCAGGTTGGAGCTTTGCGTATTTTTATCTCGTTTTTAATTCTTTTGCCTTTTTCGATTAAAAATTTAAAAAAAATAACAAAACGAAATATTAAATCGTTAATAATGGTTGGGTTTATTGGTAATGGTATTCCTGCAATATTATTTGCAATTGGTCAAACTAAAGTATCGTCGTCGTTAGCAGGAATTTTAAATTCTACTACTCCTATTTTTACATTAATAATAGGATATTTTTTTTATAAAATAAAGGGAAACATTTACAATATAGTAGGTATTATTATTGGTTTAATTGGTGCTTTTGGTCTTATAT
>JALSQC010000168.1 GCA_026985625.1 Bacteroidales bacterium
GAATTAAAAAAAGGAGCACAAATTATTGTCGGAACGCCGGGCAGAACTCTTGATTTGATAAAACGTAAACAGCTTAAAATTAATAAAATTAAATGGTTGGTTCTTGACGAGGCAGACGAAATGCTTAATATGGGATTTAAAGAGGATTTGGATAATATTTTAGCAAAAACTCCGGAGTCTAAAAAAACATTACTTTTTTCGGCAACAATGCCAAAAGAAATAAAACAAATAGCAAATACATATATGCATAATCCTTTGCAAATAAATGTTGGCGAACAAAATTCGGGAGCCGAAAATGTTAGCCATTTGTTTTATTTGGTAAAAGCTGTTGATAAGTATCAAGCATTAAAACGTATAGCAGATATTAATCCTAATATTTATGGTATTGTATTTTGTAGAACTCGCAGGGATACAAAACAAATAGCAGAACAATTAATAATCGATGGATATAATGCCGATTCGTTACATGGCGACTTGTCGCAGGCACAACGCGATACCGTTATGCAAAAATTTAGACTTAGAAACATACAAATATTAGTTGCTACCGATGTTGCCGCACGCGGATTAGATGTTACAGACTTAACTCATATTATAAATTATAATTTACCCGACGACCCCGAGATATATATACATAGAAGCGGAAGAACAGGTAGGGCAGGCAAAAAAGGATTATCAATTTCGATAATACATTCTCGCGAGCTTTCTAAAATTAAAGCTATCGAGAAAATGCTTAAAAAACCTATAAATAGAGAAATGGTGCCTACGGGTAATAAAATTGTCGAGAAAAGAATGTTAAATCTTATCGACAATATTAAAAATGCTAATGTTGACGAGGAACAAATAAATCCGTTTTTAAAAGATATTTTTGCAAATCTTTCTAATTTGTCTCGCGAAGAGTTAATAAAGAAGTTTGTTTCGGTAGAGTTTACACGTTTTGCAAATTACTATAAAAATGCAAAAGATATAAATTATAATTCGTCGTTAAAACAAGACAAACAAAGCAAGTATAATAATAGACAAAACAAAACTCAATTTACAAGATTTTTTATTAATATCGGTAAGCGAATGGATGTTAATGCATCTACACTAATAGGAATTGTTAACGAAAATACTAATAATCCTAATATCGAGATAGGAAAAATTGATATTATGAAAGGTTTTTCTTTTTTTGAGGTAGATAAAAATTACGAAAATATAATTCTGCGTTCGTTTAAAAACTCAAAATTTAAAGGCCATAAAATTACCGTTGAGGTGTCGGAGTCTAAATCTCAAAAAAAATCTGATAATAATTATGGCGATAAACGTAAAAAAAAGAATATGGATTATTCTAAAAAAAAGAAAAAATTTAAAAAACGAAAATAATAGAGTATAATTTATTTATATTATAAGGTAAGTGTTACGAGAATTTATAACCTACACCTTTAATTGTTTTTATAATATCATTACCAAGTTTTTGTCTTATTTTTCTTACGTGCACATCAATTGTCCTGTCGCCTACAATAATTAAGTCGCCCCATACTAATTTAAATATTTCGGTTCTTAAAAAAACTTTATCGGGGTCTGATGCTAATAAACTAAGTAACTCAAATTATTTTTTTGGTAGTTCTATTTCTTTATTGTTTTTTGTAATAATATATTTTTTCTTATCTATTATTATATCTTTTATTTTAATTTTATTATTTTGTTTTGGTTGTTTTATATTATTTCTTCGTAACAGTGATTTTATTTTTGATATTAATATTTTTGGTTTAATGGGTTTTGTTATGTAGTCGTCGCCACCTGATTCTAATGCTTTAATTTGTGATATGTCCTCGTTTCGAGCAGTTAAAAAAGCAATAATTATATCTTTATTATCAGGATTTTTTCTTATTTTTTTACATGCTTCTATGCCGTTTATGCCGGGCATCATTAAATCCATAATAATTAAGTTGGGTTTTTCTTTTTTTACTTTTTCAATTGCTGCTATTCCGTTTTTTGCTGTTGATATAATATATTCTTCTTTTTTTAGATTATATGATAAAAATTCTAATATATCGCGGTCGTCGTCAACTAATAAAATTTTTTCTTTCATATTTTAAAGTAAAATCTTTTACTAAGATAAGCTTTATTTTAAAAAAAAAGTCAGCTTTTGCCGACTTTTTTATGTTTTTTAGTGTTGTTTAGTCTAATATTGTTACCCAGTTAAATTTATCTTCTTTATCGCCGGTTTGTATTCCTAATAGATTTTCGTAAAGTTTAACCAATATTGGTCCTGGTTCGCCATTATTATCGAAATCGTATATTCTATCGGCATGTTCGTCAACAATTCGTTTAATAGGGCTAATAACGGCAGCTGTTCCACAGGCTCCTGCTTCGTCAAATTCCGATAATTCTTCTACAGTCATTTTTCGGCGTTCTACGTTTAGTCCTAAATCTTCGGCAAGTGTAATTAAACTCATATTTGTAATTGATGGCAGTATAGAGTCTGATTTTGGTGTTACATAAGTATTTCCTTTAATTGCAAAGAAATTTGCAGGTCCACATTCGTCGATGTATTTTTTTTCTTTTGCATCAAGAAATATTGCCGATGCAAATCCTTTGTCGTGAGCTTCGTTAAGGGCATTTAAGCTTGCAGCATAGTTTCCTCCAACTTTTATGTTTCCTGTTCCCAGTGGTGCAGCTCTGTCGAAACTACGGTTTATCATCATATCAACGGGTTTAAATCCTTCTTTAAAGTAAGGTCCAACGGGTGTAACAAAAATCATAAATAAATATTCGTTTGCAGGTTTTACTCCTACTTCGGCACCTGTTCCTATAAGTAGCGGACGTATATAGAGTGATGCTCCCGAGCCGTATGGAGGAACATATTTTAGGTTTAGTTTTATTACTTTTTTTACTGCTGCAAGAAATAAATCTTCGGGCACTTCTGCCATTCGTATTCCGCGAGCTGAACTTGCTAAGCGTTTTGCATTTTCTTGCCAACGAAATAGTCTTATTTTGCCGTCTTTACCTGTAAATGCTTTCATACCTTCAAAGGCTTCTTGTCCGTAGTGCAAACTTGTGGCTGCCATGTGTATGTTTATTATTTCAGACGATG
>JALSQC010000169.1 GCA_026985625.1 Bacteroidales bacterium
AACATACAAGAAATTATCGATAAATTACAATTAGCCGAAAACGCCGAAAGACTAAAAGAAAGCGAATAAACCATGACATACGAACAATTATTTTATAATATTAAAAAAAAACAATCGTATTTATGCGTAGGGTTAGATACCGATATTAATAAAATACCGGAACATTTATTAAAAACAAAAAATCCTGTTCTTGAGTTTAATAAACAAATAATTGATGCTACCCAACAATACACTGTGGCATACAAGCCAAATACCGCATTTTACGAAAGTATGGGAACAAAAGGTTGGGAAAATCTACACCTTACAATTAAATATATAAAAGACAAATATCCCGATATTTTAGTAATTGCCGATGCAAAACGTGGCGATATAGGAAATACATCAAAAATGTATGCCGATGCTTTTTTTAATAAATTAAATGCCGATGCAATTACAGTAGCTCCATACATGGGCGAAGACTCTATAAAACCTTTCTTAGAATACAATAATAAATGGGTAATAGTTTTGGCACTTACATCAAACAAAGGAGCTTTTGATTTTCAGTTTATAAAAGAAAACAACGAAACATTATTCGAAAAAATAATTAAAAAATGTAACTCGTGGAGTAATTACAAAAAAATAATGTTTGTTATTGGTGCTACCAAAGCATCAAAACTTAAAAATATTAGAGAAATTGCTCCCGATAATTTTTTATTAGTTCCGGGAGTTGGAGCACAAGGCGGAACTATAGAAGAAGTTGCCGAATACGGACTAAATAAAAATTGCGGATTAATTGTAAACTCGTCGCGAGGAATAATATATGCCGATAATACCACAAATTTTGCAAATTCAGCAAAAGAAAACGCTTTTATTTTACAACAAAAAATGAAACAAACATTAAAAAATTTATAAATTGTTTCTTAGAACAACATTAACCAACTGAGCTAAAAGCAATTGCACAGGTTTTTCTTTTCCGTGTATATATGTTTTTATTTGATTAGCAAAATCATCTAATTTTTTATTATTTATTTCGTTCTCATCAATAATTCTTTCGATAACAGTAAAAAGCTCTATTAAATACTCTATAACATTAGTATTAGTTAAAAAAATAAATTTATCTAAATAATCGATAAAATTCATTTTACTTTGCCAAAAAAACGAAATTAACTTAACTTTCTTTTGTTGTTCAAAATTATAATCGAGTAAAGAAATCATTTTTTTTGCAAATTTTTTATCATTTACAATAATAAAAAGTTCAAAAATTAATTTTTCGAGATTTTTATTGTTAACATTTTTATAAACATCTATTACAATATCCAACGACACATTATCACCCTTGTTAATCAATGATTTAAGTATATTTATTACATCGTCTGAATTAGTATTTTTTAAAATATTGTTATAATTAAGGTTAGTATTTTTTGCCATTTTTTATTTTTTTTCAAAAATATATAAATAAGTTTATTAAATTATATAAAAAAAATTATTATTTTTAACGAATAAAACTTATTATTGTATAATAATTAAATATTTTAATGATGAATAAAAGAATTTTTAACTTAAAAACACTATTAGGTGTAGCTGCAATAAGCTTTGCAGTTTTCTTTTCGGGATGTAACAATGATAATAACTCCGAAAATATTGAGAATGCTATTGACGAATCTATAGACCAAGATTCATCACTTAACGATGATTTAAACAAAGCCAAGCAAGTATTTTACTCTTTGCCATCTCCAATTGAGACAGCTATGCTAATGAAACGGGCAGGAGCAAAATACAACGAAGAATATCTTAATTCTGTTGATAAAATGGGCACATACACAACAACAAAAAGTATGGCATTAAATTTGGGTGTTTACAGTGCAGATTTAAGTTTCTCAAGTATGTTCGACCAATCACAAGCATCAATAAAATATTTATCGGCAACAAAAAAATTAGCCGACGAATTAGGTATTTTAAATGCTGTTGACAAAACAACAATGGAACGAATGGAGTCTAATGTTAATAACCGAGACTCATTAATGGAAATAATATCCGAAACATTTATGAACTCAAACTCATTTCTTAAAGAAAACGATAGAGCTGATATTGCATCTATAATTCTTGTTGGAGGTTGGGTCGAAGGTTTATATGTTGCAACTAAAATTGCAAAATCTACAAAAGACAATAAAGAACTTGTTGAACGTATAGTTGATCAACGATTATCTTTGAGCACTTTAATAAATTTATTAAACGAGTATAGCGATAATGATAATGTTGCATCAATTATTCCCGATTTAAACGAAATTAAATCAGTATACGACAAAATACAAGTTTCGTCGTCAAAAATCGAAGCTGTTAGCGATAAAGATTCAAAAGTAACCACATTAAAAACTTCTACAGAAACATCTATATCTCCCGAGGTTTTTGATGCGTTATGTGAAAAAGTTGATATTTTAAGAAATAAAATTGTAAAATAAATTGCCATGAAAAATATATTTAAATTTTTATTAGTATTTTTTGTTTTAGCATCAGTTACTACAGCAAGTCAAGCTCAATGTAAAAGTTTTGCTAAAAAAGTTTGTAAATTAAAACTACTACCATACGTTCACGACGGTATATATAACGCTACAGTTCTTTCTGAGGGAGAAACTGCTGAATTATTTAAAACTTTTTATTCAGGTCAAGAATACAGAATATCTGTATGTGGAGCCGAAGAATTACCCCCTGTTGAATTTCAGGTTTTAGATGCCGACAGAAATGTTTTATATGATAATAAAGATGCTAACTATTCTCCTACTTGGGATTTTAAATTGGAATCGAGTCAGCAATTAATTATATCGATTCAAGTTTTAACTTCGGATAAACTTAATGATGAGATATTAAGTGGTTGCGTTTCGGTGCTTGTAGGATTTATGAATGTTGAAGATTCTTTTGACCAGTATTAAAATTAAGAAATAAGTTTTAAAAAAACCTTCTAAAAAAATTTTTAGAAGGTTTTTTTTATCAAAAGTTAAATTTTTAATCTAAGTTATTATCAAGATTAATCATTTTAAGGAACTCGTTTTCGGTTATTATTTTTATATTATTTTTTTTTACTTTCTCGAG
>JALSQC010000170.1 GCA_026985625.1 Bacteroidales bacterium
GCACGGGAACTATTGCTTTTGTTTTTGAGGTTATGGCTTGTTCGAGTTTTTTGATATTAATTGTAAAATCGTCTTCGTTAACATCAACTAAAACAGGTGTTAAACCTAAAAGGGCTATAACCTCAACTGTAGCAACAAATGTAAAATCGCTTGTTATTACTTCGTCGCCGGGTTTTAATCCAAGTGCCATCATTGATACTTGAAGGGCATCGGTTCCGTTTCCACATGTAATAACATGTTTAACATTTAAATATTTTGCAAGATTTTTTTGAAAATCTTTTACAACAGGTCCGTTTATAAATGCTGTAGAATTAATTACTTTATTAATTTCGGTATCAACCTCTGTCTTTATTTTGTTATATTGACTTTGTAAGTCAACCATTTTAATATTTGTCATATATATTTTTTAACTTGCAAATATAATAATTATTTTATTTTTTATTCCATATTAATTTCTTTCCAAAACCTAATCTGTTATCTGTCATTTTAATAAAGGTTAAATCTACAATCCATAGTTTTGTGTTTTTTAAAATCGCATAAGGAAATCTTTTAAGATATAATTTATTTGCTGTTTTTTTATAATCGTCTTGTGGTTTTGATATAATGCCGTTAAATTGTATGCCTTGTATTTTTCCAACTGTTTTTGTTTCTAAAACAATTGAACCTGCTATAATATTATTATTTTTTATATCGCTTATATGTTTTGTATTATCGTCAGATGTAAATATTAGTTTGTTTTTTTCGTTATCGTATGCATAAAAACAATTTGCACAATATGGCAAATTATTATTTGATGTAGCTAATGTTAATACATGATGTTCGTTTATAAAATCTATTATACGTTTATTTATGCTTTCCATTTACAATATTTTGTTAGTTATTTTCTTAGAATATAAATTAATTTTATAGCAAAATCCATAAAAATAATTTTTGCATTTCCGTTACGTTCGATATGAGAGAATGCTAAATTTATCTCATTATGTAAATCTTCGATATTTTTGTAATTTATAAATTTAGAAAATTTCTCGGAGAATATTCTTTCGTCGCTATTAAGAATTATTTTCTGATTATTTCTTATGTTAATAATAAAATTCTCGCGAATAATATTATTCATATAAATTAATAAATTCTTTTGACGTTCTCTGCCTAATTTATGGATATCATCGACAAGTTCGGTTAAATCTATAATATTTCGCTGATACGCTAAACGCATAAGTTTAATAAAATACTCGAAATTTTCTTTACGATTTTCCGATGTTTCTATTTGTTCTATAGCTTGAAAATAATTTCCTTGCGATAGATTTACTGCATCTGTTATTTGTTCATACGATAAATCTTTATATCTATTTTGTAAAGCTATTTTTAAACTTTCATCGTCTATTTTATTAAATCTTATTAACTGTGTTCGCGATATAATTGTAGTAATTATTTTATTATAATCATCTGATACAAGTATAAATAATGTTTTTTCGGGTGGTTCTTCAAGTATTTTAAGTAATTTATTCGATGCCGATATATTCATTTTCTCGGGCAACCATATTATCATAGCCTTATATTCGGCCTCGTAAGTTTTAAAATTTAGTTTTTTTATTATCTCGTTGCTCTCGTCAGAATATATTTGTGCTTGTTTATTTTCGGTTCCAAGACTTATAAGCCACGAGTTATATGTAAAATATGGATTATCGGTAAGTTTATCACGCCAATTTTGTAAATACGAATCGCTTACAGGCTTTATACTTCCATTTTTAATTACAGGAAAAACAAAATGCAAATCGGGATGTATAAATTTTTCGTATTTTTTACACGACGAACATTCTCCACAAGAATCAACCTCCGTTCTGTTTTTGCAATTTATATATTGTGCAAAAGCTATTGCCATAGCTAATTTACCGGAGCCTTGCGGTCCGACAAACAATTGAGCGTGAGATATTCTATTATCTTTAACTGTTTTTATTAATTTTGATTTAATATTTACCTGTCCTATAATGTCTTTAAATTGCATATAATTTATAAAATATAAGTTCGTAAAATTAATAAAAATCTAATTTTTAAAACTATATTAATGTTAATTAATTATTTTTGTCGATTATTTATCATAAAACTTAGTTAAATATAATAATATACCTAACAAAAATCACAAACACATGAAATATAACTTTAAAGAAATAGAGCAAAATTGGCAAAAAAAGTGGCAAGAAAATAAATCTTATAAAGTTGAAATTGATAACTCAAAACCCAAATATTATGTTTTAGATATGTTTCCTTATCCTTCGGGAGCTGGTTTGCATGTTGGGCATCCTCTTGGTTATATTGCATCTGATATTTATAGCAGATATAAACGTTTAAACGGATTTAATGTTTTACATCCAATGGGTTACGATGCTTTTGGATTGCCTGCCGAGCAATATGCAATTCAAACAGGACAGCATCCGGCAATTACCACAGAAACAAATGTTGCACGTTATCGCGAACAGCTTGATAAAATAGGTTTTTCATACGATTGGGATAGAGAAGTGCGAACAGCCGACCCGCAATATTACAAATGGACACAATGGGTATTTATGAAAATGTTTGATAGCTATTATTGTAATCAAGCAAAACAAGCACGCCCTATAAGCGAGTTAATAGAAGCTTTTAATACTGTTGGAACCGATGGCTTAGATATAGCACAAACCGAAGAATTGTCATTTACAGCCCAAGAGTGGAAGGCAAAAACCGAAAAAGAACAACAAGAAATTTTGTTAAACTATCGACTTGCATATTTATCAGATACTTATGTTAATTGGTGTCCTGCATTGGGCACAGTTTTGGCAAACGATGAGGTTACAAACGGAGTATCGGTTCGTGGCGGACATCCTGTTGAACAGAAAAAAATGCGACAATGGAGTTTGCGAGTTTCGGCTTATGCACCTCGCTTGTTAGGCGATATGCAAAATCTCGAATGGACTGATGCCCTTAAAGAAATTCAGAAAAATTGGATTGGAAAATCGGTTGGAGCTGAGATTCAATTCAAAGTCCTCACCCCAACCCTCTCCAAAGTAGAGGGAGACCGCTATGGATAT
>JALSQC010000171.1 GCA_026985625.1 Bacteroidales bacterium
AAATGCAAATATTGAGCCTGCTGTCATCATTGTTCCTAAATATTTACCTCCGAATTCTGATATTGGACCTGATGCTAATTCGGCAGGTGCTCCTACAATATCAAAAGGTGAGTATCGGAACATTCCAAACATTGCAAAAATTGCAGCTATTGTGGCTGCAGGATTAGCAAATAAATTCCATACTCCTGATTCGGCTTGTATTCTTAGTATTTCGGTTACTGATGTTGTATGGTATTGAACCATTAAAGCTACTAATGCCATTACAAATGGTATTTCGAAACCTACCATTTGACTAAGACCACGACTTACTCCTATTGCTGAGTTTGGGTTTCCTGTTTGTCCTGCTCCCAAAGCTAAACCAAGAGGTCCGAAAGGCATAATATAAAGGATTAAGATTAAATCGCCATGAAAGTTTAAGTTTGGAAACCATGTGCTATACCAAGAGTTATCGCCTGTTATTAATACAGGAACAAACATTAATACGGTAATAGATGATACTATTGTAAAGGCAGGTCCGAGGTGTTGCATTACTCCGTGGTTAATATTTGTTCGTTTGCTTTGTAATTTTAACAGATCTAAAAAGTTCTGATAAAATTTAGGACCAACTCTATTTTGCACTCGTGCAATAACTTTTCTAGTTAGTCCACCGTAAGTCATTCCAACTGCAAAAGCTAAAATTACAGTTAAGATTGCACCTAAAATTTTAAATAAAATACCTTCCATTTATTTTAAGATTATTTTTTTATTAATTAAAATATTGAGTCTTTAAAAATTAGTAAAATTACTACAAATACAATGACGTAAATAGCGTAAGTTTGTCCGTTTCCGGTATATATCGATCGTGTAAAATCAAATACTGCTTCTAAACTTTCTCCTATTGCATTATATATTTTATCCATTGTACGTTTATACAATGGTGCTACAGCTCTTTCAAAAGGTTTAAAGAAATCTAATTGATATGTTAAGTTTTCGTTTTCAGTAGGAATTTCTCCTGATGTTGATATGTCTTTTGTTGTAACGTATCTTGTTCCTCGCATACCTTTGAAAAGGAATAGTGCAGCAGAAATAAATATTACAAAAATGGCTATTGATACAAGATTTAATGAAACTGTATCGCCCCAAACATTAGATAATACTGTCATATTCCAAGTTACATCGTGCATGCCTACAAATTCCATTGCATTTGCAATTGGTTTAAATAATAGTCCGGGATAAGTTCCAAAAACTAATGTTAGTCCGGCTAAAAACATCATTGGAATTACCATACTTGCAGGTGCTTCTTTAACATTTTTAGTTTCTTCTTCTTCTTGTCCTAAAAATAATCCGAATAAGAATCTATAGCAATACAAAAATGCAGCTGTACTTGAGAAAAATAGTAGTATTACTAAAAAGTAATGTCCTGATGTTATTAATCCTTCGTATAATAACCATTTAGGAACAAATCCTGCTAAAGGAGGAATGCCTGCAAGAGCAATAATTGACATTAATGATGCTATAAATGTCCATGGCATTTTTCTAATTAGTCCTGATATTTTTGTCATATCGGTTGTTCCTGTTTGGCGTTCGATAGCTCCTACTGCCATAAATAGTGTTCCTTTAAAAATACCGTGTAATACTGCTAAAAATAGAGCTGACATTACTGCTAATTTTGTTCCTACGGCTATACCTGTAATTATGTATCCTAATTGAGCTATTGAGCTATATGCCAGTAATTTTTTTGCATCGGTTTGTTTAAGTGCATATAATGTTCCCATTATTGCCGTTATTGCTCCTAACCATTGAAAAATAATTTTTATAACTTCTATACTAATGATAGAATATCCTGAGCCTGCATTTTCTGATATTGTAGGAGATACATAAGTCATTGCTGCTAACATTACAATTCCAAATCCGTAAATTCCCATTTTTGAAAGAGCTCCTGAGAATACCGATGTATAAGACATTGGAGAATTTGAATATGCTCCTACTGCCCAAACGTGTAGAGGCATAACTGCTGCTTTAACTCCAAACCCTATTAATAATAATGTTATCATTAAAATGTGATTTGAGAATCCTGTTGTTGATATTAAATTAATAAAATCGGAAATTAAGAATGATTTTGTTTCGGCAAATATCATTACAATACTCATAAGCATTGCATATGCTCCAATTGCAGAAAAAATCATATATTTTATTCCTATTTTTTTAACATCTTTTCCGTTATAAATAACTATTAGGAATGATGACCATGTCATTATTTCCCAGAAAATAAAAAATGATACAAAATCGTGACTTAATAATATTCCCATCATTGCACCGATACTTAATAAGAAGTTTAGATAAAAATATCCTTGACGTTCTTTATTTTGCATATATTGTATCGAATATAACGATGCTAATGTTCCTAATCCTAAAACTATAAAAGAGAATAGCCAGCTATAAGCATTTATTCCCCATTCTAAGTTTATTCCGCCTATTGTTAATTGAACTTGAGAACCTATTTTTACTTGAGTGTAAAATAGTATTGTAGCAATAGTTGTTGCTGCAAAAGCGGTTAATCCACTTAATATTGGAGCTAACTTATTTAAAAAATATGCTGCAAATGCTCCTCCAAATAGTATTAATAATATTAAAATATATGTATTCATCATTAAAATATTTTTCTTTTATAAACTAGGTAAAACGTTAGAGATATATGTTGCTTTGTCTGATAATGTATCAGCGGCATTATGTATAAATCCTGTAATAACATCAGGATAGACACCTACTAAAATAATTATAGCTCCTAAAATCAGCATTACTATTAATGAGTTAAATGCAGGTTTTTTAGGTTCTATTTTTGATTCTTCTTTTCCAAAATATAGTTTTCCTACTACTCGTAAATAATAAATTACTTCTACAACGCTTACCATTAATATTATAGCTATTAAAAATATAAGATTTTTATCGGCAGCGGCAAGTAGTAAATATAGTTTACTCCAAAATCCCGCAAAGGGAGGGAATCCTACAATTGCAAAAGCTCCAAGAGCAAATAGGAAAGATACAACGGGTAATTTTTTTCCAAATCTACTTAACGATGCAATTTGTTTTTTGTCGTCGTTGTAAACAAGAAAACTACCTGAAAGGAATAATAATCCTTTAATTATTGCGTGATTAAACATTAAGAATATTGCGGCAAATATTGCTTCGGTTGTTCCTATTCCAAATCCTATTAAAACAACTCCCATTTGTCCTATACTTGAGTATGCAAGCATACGTTTTAGGTTTGTTTGTCGAATTGCTGATACTTCGGCAATAATCATTGTAATTAATCCCATTACAATAAGAAATTGTAGCGAACCTTCTATATCAAATAATGTAAAAATTATTCTAATTAAAGCGTAAACACCTGCTTTTACTACAATACCTGAGAATGCTGCTCCAACAGGACCGGGAGCTTGAGAATATGCATCGGGAGCCCATCCGTTTAACGGAAACATTTCGGCTTCGATACCAAGTGCTACTGCAAACATTACAAATATAGACAGTTTAACTGATGTTGGTATTGTATGCATTCTTTCGGCAATTTGTGCCATATTTAATGTTCCTACGTGTGTATATAATAATAATATACCTAAAAGTAAGAATACAGACGCAAATGAGCCTATTAATAAGTATTTAAATGCTGCTTCGGCTCCATCTCTACCTCTATAGAATGCTGTTAACGAGTATGATGTAATACCTACAATTTCTAAGAAAACAAACATATTAAAAACGTCTCCCGTTATTGTTATTCCTATAGAACCGGCAACCATCATTAAAAATAGTATATAAAATTTTAATGCGGGTTCGTCGTCAACTTTTTTAAATTTATATGAGTATATCCATATAAGTAATCCCATTATTGACATTAACGATGCAATAAAGCCTGAAAATCCATTGTAAACAAGATTTATTCCCCAAGGGGCTTTCCATCCTGCTATAATTTCAACAATAGGACCTGTTGTCATTACTTTTGACATTAAGACATACGATACGTATGTTAAATAAATTAATACAATTCCCGGAATTATTCTGGTTAATTCCTTATGTATTTTTGCAAATAAAGGAATTGTAAAAGCCGCTAATAAGGGCACTGCGATATAATGTACTGGACTTATTACCATTTTAATGATTTTATTTGATCAATTCTTGCTGTATTATGATGTTTAAATAATCTTATTACAAGTGACAAAGCAACTGCTGTTACTGCAAAACCAATAACAATAGCTGTTAGTACTAATGCTTGCGGAACAGGGTCTACCATTAAAGGTTTACTGTCGATTACTGATGGCGAAAATATAGGAGCTGTCCCTCCTTTTATATATCCAACAGCTACAAACATAAGATTTACTCCAGAGTCAACCACTGATAACCCTATCACTATCTTCATAAGATGTTTTTTTATTAACACCCCATAAAGTCCAATAAGTATTAAAGCTATTGAAGAGCCATATACACTCATTGTTACTACATTTTGATAATCTCCAAACATATTAATTTTTATTTGGTTTAATACTTAATAATATATCTAAAACTCCTGTTAGTTCTGCTGCAACTTTAAAACCTACCGCTATATAAATAATAGGTATTACACCACCACTAATTAAGTCGTTAACGTTTCCTAGTCCCGGAAAGGCATTATTTTCAAGGAAAGTTCCTCCTGTAATTAATCCCCAAATGCCTATACCTGCAAATGTAATTCCTGCTAAACTTTCGATCCAAGTAAGGGCTCCGTGTCCAAGTTTATAGTTTTTATATGCAACAAGCATTAATAAAAATCCTGTTGCTATAATTGCTCCTCCTTGGAAACCTCCTCCAGGAGTTAAATGTCCGTGAATAAAAACATATATTCCCAATAATGCTATAAATGGGAATAATAACCTTGAACCTATTTTAACTAATTGGCTTGATTCTTTAAGTACTCTTTCTTCTTCTTCGCCGTGTTTGCGTTTTCGGAATAGTATGCTTCCTAATCCTGTTGTTGCAAGAAATAAAACGGTAACTTCGCCTAATGTATCAAAACCTCTGTAGTTTACCACTATTGCTGTAACAACGTTTGCTACACTTGTTTTTGGAACAGTGTTTTTTAAGTAATAAGCTCCAACTGTTGATTCGTCATCAATGTTGCCTACTCTATTTGCACCAAAAGGTACTAAATTAAATGCCTGTATAAGGTAAAAGCCAACTATTAATAATAAAAATATTGCTAAGTATTTTTTCATGATATATAAATTATTTCACTTTATTATTATCGTTTTCGTCTTCGAAACGTGTTGTATTTCGTATTGTAATTACAAAAATTACAGTTGTAAGTGCTACTCCTATTGCAGCTTCGGTTAATGCTACATCGGGTGCTTGTAATAAATAAAACATTACAGATAATATTAAACTTATTACTCCTGTTGATATTACAGCATATAATAAATCTTTTTGTATTATTGCATATAATCCTGATGCGACTAACAGCAATGCTAAAATACTAAATATTACTACATAAAATATCATAATTATTCCTCCTCTTTTTTATTTTCGGGGTTATCATATACTACTTTTTCGTAAGCATCAACTTTATTTTTCATGTAAGGTTTTTGTTTGTTACGATAAGCAGCTCTAGCTAGTGCATGCGAACTTAAAGGGTTTGCTATAGCAATAAAAATAATAATTATTAAAGTTTTAATAATCCATTCGGGTTGCATAAATCCAACTCCTAAGATTAAACCTATAGCTCCTAAGGTTGTTGCTTTTGTTCCTGCTTGCATTCTATTATAAACGTCCGGCATTCTGTAAATACCAAGGGCTCCTAAGAACAAAAATATTGCTCCAATTACAACTAAGCCCATTCCTATATATTTTAATATTTCCATTATAAAGCCCTTTCTAAATATCTTGCAATTATAATTACTCCTATAAAACCTAAGACTCCGTATATTAAAGCTACATCTATGTAAATGTATCTTTGGAACATATAGCCTAAAAATACCAAGCCTGCTGTTGCTATTGTAGTTAATGTATCAAGAGCTACTGTTCTGTCTGCGGCAGTAGGACCCTTAATAAATCTAAGAAAGCTAATAAAAATAGCTATCATTAGAATTGCTAATATTGCTATAAAAAAATAATTCATACTTTTATTTATTTAAAAATTTTAAGTAAAACTTTTTCAAAATCTTCGGCAATTTCTTTAAAAGCAATTTCTTGCTTATCAGAAACAACATCAATCCAGTGAATATAAAATTTATTATCTATTAAATCAACGGTTAATGTTCCGGGGGTTAATGTTATTGAGTTTGCCAAAACCATTTTTGCAAAATCATTTGTTAGTTTTGTTTCAAATTCAACAATACCAGGATTAATTGGTAACGATGGAGATATTACTCTGCGAGCAACATCAAAATTAGATTTTATTAATGCAATAACAAATACAAATAAATATTGTATTACATATATAAGTTTGTTTGGCATAAATATTTTTAAGCCACAACACGAAAAAATTTTAAAAGTAAATATTGATAAAATAAAACTTACAACACCGCCTGTTATTAACTCAGCAGGAGCTAATGATGTAGTAAACGCATACCATATAAGGAATAAAATTATCCAGGTATAAATAAATCTACTTGTTAATGAAATACTTTGCATTTTTATACATTTATATATTTAACTGCACAAATATATATTTAAAAAAATATAAACAAAATCTTGATTTGATGTTTTATAACCACATATAAATAATTTATAATAAATCCAAATAATCATAAAATTGTAACAGTAATGAAATTTATAACTATATATAAATATTTTAAAAAAAATTTTACTTTTGTTTTAAATTTTTAAGATAAAAAAAAGTGAAAGTAATATTAAAAAATATTAAAAAATTAATCCAGATAAGGGATAATGATACAAAATATGTATCGGGTAATGATATGCAAATTTTACCATATATAGATGATGCTTTTTTGCTTATAAAAAATAATAAGATTGCAGATTTTGGCGAAATGTCTTTTTTCCCAAAAGAATATAATAATTTTAATAGTATTGATTGCACAAATAAGTTTGTGTTTCCGTCGTTTTGCGATTCTCATACTCATTTGGTTTATGCGGGGAGTCGAGAGCAAGAATATAGCGATAAAATAAAAGGTTTATCATACGAGGAAATAGCAAAGCGGGGTGGGGGAATTTTAAACTCGGCAAAATTAATTGCCAAAATATCCGAAGACGATTTGTATAATCAATCGTTACAACGAATAAACGAAATTATAAAACAAGGAACAGGAGCTGTAGAGATAAAAAGCGGTTACGGATTATCAACCGAAACCGAGATAAAAATGTTGCGTGTAATAAAACGTTTAAAAGAAAATGTGCCTATAAAAATAAAAGCAACTTTTTTGGGAGCACATTCTATACCTTTAGAATATAAAAATAATCGCAAAAAATATGTCGATTTGGTTATTAACGAAATGTTACCCGAGGTTGCCCGTGAAAATTTGGCCGAATATATTGATGTTTTTTGTGATAGAGGTTTTTTTACACCTGAGGATACCGACCGCATACTTAAAGCCGGAGCAAAATATGGATTAATTCCTAAAATACATGCTAACGAACTTGATTTCTCGGGCGGAATACAAGTTGGGGTAAAAAATAAAGCATTATCGGTTGATCACCTTGAATTTACCGGAGACGAAGAAATAAAAACTCTTTTAAATTCCGATACAATGCCAACATTATTACCCGGAGCAGCTTTCTTTTTAGGTATGAAAAATCCTCCTGTAAGAAAAATGATTAATGCAGGATTACCAATTTGTTTAGGTTCTGATTTTAATCCCGGCTCGTCGCCATCGGGCAATATGAAACTTATTATGTCGTTCGGAACAATTGTTCTTAAAATGTTACCCGAAGAAACAATTAACGCAACAACAATTAACGGAGCCTATGCTATGGGAATAGAAAAAACTCACGGAAGTATTACAAAAGGAAAAATTGCAAATATGTTTATTACAAAAGAAATTCCAAGTATAGAATTTTTTCCATACGCATACGGAAGCAATTTAATTGATAAAGTTATAATTAACGGAGAAATAGTGAAATAAATTGTTAATAAAATTTAAATTTATTTTTATTAATATCTATATATAAATAAATATTTTAGTTTTGTTTTTTTATTATTTTTAAACAACAAACAATATGAGAATTTCATTAATAATTATTTTTTTAGCAGCCATATTTTTTAGTGCCTGCTCGCAACAACCAAAGCCATATACAGTAAAAGGAAATTTTAGTAATGCTAAAGACACCAAAATAATTTTAGGTAAATTAACTACAACATCTATAGAACCTGTTGATTCGGTTACTTTAGACGAAAAAGGCGAGTTTTCTTTTTCAAAAGTAATAAGTAAAAATCCCGAGTATTATTTATTACGTGTTGGCGACAAAGGTTATTTATATTTAATTTTAGATTCTGCCGATCAAGTTAATATTACAGGAGATGCCGATAGTATTATGGCAACATATAAAGTTTCAGGATCTAAAGATTGCGAAATTTTAAGTAAAGCAAGTAAACACAATTTAAACAATTTAATGAGAATTGATTCTATAAGCAAAGTATATAAAAACAATATTAAAAATCCAAAAATAGATTCAATAAAAAAAGTTTTAGATAAAGTTTATATGAATATTTTTAACAACGAGCAATCTTTTGTTAAAGAAATGATTAAAAACAATTTAAATTCAATAGCAAGTTATATGCTATTATATCAACAATTAGGAAATCAAAACTTTTTAATTAATCCAAAAGAAGATATGAGCCTTTTTGAGAAAGTCGATGATGCTTTATACTCAAAATATCCGAATAATGCATATGCACAAGCATTGCACTCGTATCTTATACAATTTAAAGAACAATTAAAAGCACAAGAACAAGCACAAAAAAATACAGCAACAGGAACTGTAGCCCCCGATTTTGAGGTTCCGACTCCCGATGGTAAAACAATTAAATTATCTGATTTAAGAGGTCAATATGTATTATTGGATTTTTGGGCATCGTGGTGTCGTCCTTGTCGAGGCGAAAATCCAAATGTTGTAGCTGCATATAATAAATATCACAAAAAAGGTTTTGAAGTTTTTCAAGTGTCGCTCGATAAATCAAAAGAAGCATGGATAAATGCAATTAAAAAAGACGGGTTAGATAAATGGAAACACGGAAGCGATTTGCAATATTGGCAATCGGCACCGGCACGTTTATATAACGTGCAATCTATACCTGCAAATTTTTTACTCGATAAAGACGGAAAAATTATTGCTACAAATTTGCGAGGACCTGCTTTGGAAGCTAAATTATCAGAATTGTTAGATTAATTTTTGACATATAAAATTATTTTAAAAAAGGAGGAAAATTTTCCTCCTTTTTAATTATTTAGTAAAATATTTTTAAAACTTTTATTAAAAAAATATACTTTTATAATCTTAAAAATAAAAAAATATGGATACTATAAAAAATCACAAATCTATACGAAAGTATAAATCAAAACCAATAGATAAAAAATTATTAAACGAAATTTTAACAGCGGGAACAAGAGCATCGACAACAGGTAATATGCAGGTTTATAGCATAGTAGTTACTACAGACGAGCAAATAAAAACAAAACTGTGGGAGTCGCATTTTAAACAAGATATGGTAAAACAAGCCCCTGTAGTTTTAACTTTTTGTGCTGATTTTAATAGATTTAATAAATGGTGCGAAAATAGAGAGGCTACTCCCGGATACGATAATTTTTTGTCGTTTTATACAGCAAGTATCGATGCGCTTTTAGCAGCTCAAAATGTTGCAATTGCAGCCGAAAGCAAAGGTCTCGGTATTTGTTATCTTGGAACAACAACCTATATGGCAGATGCAATTATAGATATCTTAAATTTACCAAAACAAGTGGTGCCTGTTACAACATTAGTTGTTGGATATCCCGACGAAAGTCCCGGATTAACCGACCGTTTACCATTAGATGGAATTATTCATAATCAAAAATACAGCGATTACTCGCCAAGCGATATAAATAAAATATACTACGAAAAAGAAAATATGCAATTAACAAAAGATTTATTAAAAGAGAACAATAAAAAAACATTAGCTCAAGTTTTTACAGATAATAGATATACAAAAAAAGATAATATTATTTTTTCGCAAAAATATCTTGATGTTATTAAAAAACAGGGCTTTATGAATAATGACTAAATATATATTTTTTTTTATTTTTTTATCGATTCAGGTATTCGGTCAAAAAAAAATACTTAAAATTTTTGATTCGAATAATAATAAACTTATAGCAAAAACTTTTTATTCCGATTCTTTGTCGGCAATAAGTTTTACAAATAATTTTATTACAAGTAAAAATATAACCGGGTATATAACAGCTAATTACGATAGTGTTTATGCCGATTCGGTTGCAAATTTGTATTATTTTTTAAACTTGGGTAAAAAATATTTCTGGAAAAAAATATCATTTAAAGTCCCTGATAATATTTTACGAAAATCGTCGGTAAAACAACGAACTTTTACAAATAAAAAAATAAATCAAAAAAAATTACAGCACGAAATAAATAAAATATTAACATATACCGAAAATAACGGCTATCCTTTTGCAATACTTAAATTAGACTCGGTTACGTTTAATAATAATTTTATATCGGCAAACTTGGTGTTAAAAAAAAATAATTATATATCAATAAATGATATAAAAATTAATGGCAATATAAAAACATCAAAAAAATTTTTGTTAAAATATCTGGATATAAAAAAAGGAAATATATACAGCGAGAAAAATATAAAAAAAATAGATTCTCGTTTACGTAATCTTAATTTTATAAGTCAAAAAAAACCGTTACAAATTTATTTTTTTAAAGATAGTGCAAATATAAATTTGTATTTAAACAAAAAAAATGCAAACAAATTTAACGGAATGTTAGGGTTTTTGCCCGATAATAAGTTAGGAAAAATTAATCTTACAGGCGAATTAAATCTACACCTTGTTAATACATTTAAACATGCCGAAGAAATAATTTTTAACTGGCAAAAAATAGAAGCATTGTCGCAAGAATTAAATACAGAAATTTTGTTGCCATACTTTTTAAATACAAATGCAGGAATTAAAGCAAAATTTAATTTATTAAAAAAAGATACAACATATATAAATACTAATCCACATATCTCGGTTTTGTATTATTTCTCGGGAAATAATTATGTAAATATTTTTTACGAACAAAAAAAATCATCGTTAATATCAACATACGGGTTCGATAATTTAACTGTATTGCCCGATTATGCCGATTTTACAACAAATATTTACGGATTTGGAATAACAACAAATAATTTAGATTATTTATATAATCCACGCAAAGGGGTGTTTGTTAATATATCATTAGGAAGCGGAATAAAAAATATTAGAAAAAACTCAAAAATAAATAGCAATTTATACGATAACATTACTTTAAAAACAAAAACATATCAAGGAAAATCTAATATTTATTTATATTACCCTATTTATCGTAATTTTGTAATAAAATACCGTAACAGTTCGGGATTAATAAAAAGCGATAACCTGTTTTTAAACGAACTTTTTCAAATAGGAGGAATAACTACAATAAGAGGATTTGACGAAAAATCGATTTTCGTATCAAAATACACAATCTCGAGTATAGAATTACGTTATTTATTTGAGCTAAACTCTGCTGTTTACGGATTTTTTGATTATTGTAATTACGAACAAAAATTATCAAAAACAATAAATGATAACCCTTATGGTTTTGGACTTGGAGTAGATTTTGAAACAAAAGTTGGAATTTTTACAATAAATTATGCATTGGGAAGTCAAAAAAACAATGCAATTGCATTAAATTCGGCAAAAATACATTTT
>JALSQC010000172.1 GCA_026985625.1 Bacteroidales bacterium
AAACGCATTGAGTTTAAAATCGTTGATTATACTTCCGGATTTGATGTAAATATTTGTATTAACACATCGCGACAACATCTTTCGTTATCCGATTTATATTATTTTTTCGAGTCACACAAAAATGACAATTATCTTTATGCAAAAGGTATATTAGAAACATTTCCTATGTGTTGCAATTTATTTCCGAATGCCTATCCTACCTATTTGGGGAAGGCTGTAAATATCATAGATACCACTGATTTAAGATTTGAAAGCAAATAATTATGAAAAAGTTAATAATTTTCGGAATCATAGCCCTGACAGTTTTGGTAAATTCGTGTAAAAAACCAAAGGGAGATGAAGAATGTACCAGGGAAGTACAAACAACTGATATGAACCTTTATTTAAAGCCCAGAATTGATACAATCGGGTTAGAATTAGATTATGGAGTTATTGAAGAGTACTCCGAAGTGAAATATAATAAATTTGCTATTTCGTTAAATTTTGGTGTGAAAAAAGTATCAGATAACGTATGTAGTACGCCGACGGATAGTGTAATCGGTCGAATTGATAATATAAATGTGATTGTAAATTATTTATCTAACAATGATACAATTACAGACACAATAAATTCATTAGTTAAATATAACATTCCATATATTAATAATTCTTCTGAATTCGATGACCTTTCAAATATTAAAGTAAATAACCCTTTATGCTCTGGTGGCATAAATTTATATTTTAACACAGTAACTGATACAAACTTTTTACAGTTTTTTACAATTGAGTATTATGAAATAGACGGTACATTTTTCACAGGAACAACAAAACCAATATATTTAAGACCTTAAAATATTATGAAAAAAATACTTTTGATTTTGGCTTTTTTATAAAACTTCAAACAAAAGAATATAAAGAAGTTCTATTTATTTACAAACAAAATAATTAATTATGAAAATAATAAAAATAATATTTTTACTATGTATTGTTATTTTAACAAATAGCTGTAAAGTAGAATGTCCTTGCTTTAATAAAAATCTATTAACATGGATGCCTTATGAAGTAGACGACGAGTTATTGTATGTAAATCAACAAAATGACACATTATTCTTTACTGTAAAAAGTAAAATTTTATCAGAAGAATATAAAGAAAAAAAACGTTTTGAAGAGGAATGTTTTTCTAAAGCTGAATTTGAGATTAGTGATGATTTATCTACGTCAGGATATGATTATACTATTTATAATTACAAAGATGGAGCTACAATTGATTTTAAATTTTCTATATTAATACATAATAATGTTTATAGCTCTGGAGGGAATAGTTTTTTAGATATAGATTGTTGCCTTGATACTATGACTATTAACAATAAGCTATATCAAGAAACCATAACAATAGAAAGGGACACAATTAATTTTTCAGACGAAATTTGGAAAGTAATTGTTGCAAATAATTATGGAATAGTAAAATTTTATGATAAAAAAACAGGATATGAATGGACGTTGGTGGAAGAATAACTAAAGCTAACACGTGGTATATTTAATTGCCGGATTTGTGGTAAATTCAATGATTGTAGCTCGCATCAAGTTCATCGTAAATATTTTTTAGAAAAAAATAAATTATAAAAAAACATAATCCTAACAGGTTTTAAAACCTGTTAGGATTTGTTGATAAAAAAAACCGAGATTTTATTTTTGGTTGTTATAATAAAATTTGTTATTTTTAATAACTTAACGAAATTAATAATTTTTTACTTAAAAAAGTATAGGAACTGACACTGTATATCATTGATTTGCAAAAACAAGTTGATGAATTGAAAAAATAAATATTATGAAAAAAATACTTTTGATTTTGGTTTTTTTACCATTAGTAATGTCGGCACAAGAAAACAGTATTGTTGTTGGGGTAAATTACGCTCCGGTGTTTAGTAATTATCAATTTAATAACCCTGCAATAGATAATTATGGTTGGTTGACACAGTATGAATATAAATCAAAATATAATTATTCGGCGGGGCTGTCTGTTGAATATCAGAAAAAATTTCTTTTGGGTGGAGGTGTGGCTTATACAACTAAAGGATATGTATTGGATTATAATTTTGTGGTTATTGACCCAAACGATCCGGCTCTTCCACAAAAAGCAACCGTAGAAGCCGGATATTTAGATGTTTTGGGAATCGTTGGTTATCCCGTTAAGATTAGTCGTAATGTTCTTATAATTCCAAACTTAAACATAATTTATAGCATGCTTATAAATAATAAAATCACAACCCTTTCCGGAGATAATAAAAAGTTTATTTATCATGAAGGAGATGGTATATTGATAAAACAGGATTTAAAAACTAATTTGTTTTCAACAGGGGTAGGGGTAGCTGCAAGAATAAACCTTTTTAATCGAGTGAGTTTGGGGCTTGGACCCTCATTGTATTATGCTTTTAACAAAGTGTCTGATAAAGCTATTAAGAAAAATAAATTGTTTTACGGTGTAAAATTAGGCTTATATTTTAAAATTAGCAAAAATGAAGATTAACGTATTATTTTTACTTTTTATAAATTAGGACATAAGATAATAATTTTAACTATAAAGTTATAAAAGAATGATAAATTATAAAAATGCATTATTTATTGTTTTAATATTGTTACTTTTTGCGAGTATCCAATGTAAAAAAGAATCGGCAGAAATACAACTACTGATTAAGAATGAAACACCGGATACACTAATTGTAAAAAAGTTTAAAAACGATGCTGTTTACACTATGAGCATTCCACAAGATACCGCTTTTTGGTTAGCGGTGGGAGAATATGGACAATATATTCCTTCAACATTATTGTGTAAGCAGAATGATAGCATTACGATTTATAAAGTAAATGATACGATAACTTATTCAAGAATAAAACCTTTTCAAGAAAATCCTTTTTCCGACGAAACAGCATGGACTTTTAATAGAACTTATGAAGATGCACGGTGTTCTTTCCGCTGCGAGTATGTTACTTGCTATCAATATTATTGGGTAATAAAATAGAATTTTATTCCTAAGTATAATTTATTACCGTTGGACTCGTTAAATCAATATATACAAGCCAACGAGTGAATATTTTTTAGAAAAAAATAAATGCCTATGGGCTAAATTACGGCAAAAGTTTTGTTTTTTACCCAGCCTATACTACCGTCGGATAGTTTTATTTCGCTCCATTCGCCTACTTTATCTTGTAACTTAACTTTTGTTCCTTCGTGTATAATAAAAGCATCGTTTCCGGAGTCATCGGGCGAGTTTTTTGCAGTAAGTGTAGGTGTTGTTATTATTGCGTAATTGTGTGCTGTTATTTTGTTGTTTTGTTTTTTGGCAAAATTAAAACTTAATATTGTAATTATTATAAATATTAAACTTGTAAAGAATGATGTTCGTTTTATGGTCATTTTTCGTGTAAAGAAAAATAATAAAATTAACGATAAAAATATTATAAACGATATTATGCTTATGTAAGCCCACGAGTCTGACGAGAATAAATCTATAAAGTTATCTATCCATTTTGTTAAAAAGAATTTAGGCAAAACATCTAATTTGTCGATAGTTTTTAGGTTTGCAATTTTTAAATTGTAATTAATATCCTCGTCGTTTGGTTTTAGTAGTTTTGCTTTTTCGTAATATAATATTGCATACGGAATGCTGTCTAATTTATAATAACAGTTTCCTGTATTGTAATATACTTCTGCCGACTCGTATCCCGATTTTATTATTTTTTTGTATGTAGTTATTGCTTTTTCGTATTTTTTATTTTTATAGTATGTTTTTGCCGAGTCTAATAAACTGTAGTTATTATTTGCATTTACCGAAAAAATTAAACTTAAAAATATTAATATTGTTATATATAGTTGTTTCATTTTATAAATAATTTTTAATTAAAAAATTGCTTTAAATTTTATTTTCGATATCTGATATTAATTTGCTTGCTTGGTTATATACTTGGTCTAAATCGTGTTCGGTTGTTGCCGACGAAAAACGAGCAAACTCGCATTTGTCGAGTAAATTAATAAGTTCGTTGATTTTTTCTTTATCGATATTTTTAATTAAAAGATTTTCTTTTGCTTTTTCTTTTGTTAAGTCTGCAATTTGAATATTTAGTTTGTCGCTTAAATATCCCCAAATTGCATTTGTTATTTCTTGATAAAATTGTTCTTTGTTTTGTTCTCTTAGATATTTGTTTGCAATTTTAAGGCGTTTTTTTGCTACTTTATTTGCTTTTTTGTTTTTTACTGCAACAATGTTAGCGTTTTGTTTTATGCTTTTTCGTTTTAGCAAATAAATTGTAATAAAAATAATTATGGCAATAATATAAATTAAGTAAAATGTTATGCTGCCAAAAAAGTAGTTGTTTACGGGTTTTAGTTTTATTTTTGATGTTTTTATG
The DNA here is from genome assembly GCA_026985625.1 of Bacteroidales bacterium. Taxonomy (GTDB): domain Bacteria; phylum Bacteroidota; class Bacteroidia; order Bacteroidales; family JAFGXI01; genus JALSQC01. The sequence continues at coordinate 4,387 of JALSQC010000172.1, forward strand.
TATCTTATATCTTTGTTAAGATATTTTACATTTTCTTTTGATATATTGTTTACAATTGTTTTGGAACTACTTCCGTCGGCTTTATCTACGTGTATATTAAATTCTTTAGTTGATAGTGTTATATATTTTTTTTTGTTTGTGTCGAAATAAATAAATTTATATGGATTTATTTTAAAGTCGCCACCGTTTCTTGGTATTATTAAATACTCGTATGATATTGTTCCGTGTGCTCCTGATTCATCGTTTTTTATATTATTATTTATTTTTGGGTCGTAAACGTCAAAGTCGGGAGGGAAATCAAACTTAGGGTCGTCGATTAGTTTTAGATTTCCGTTTCCTGATATTTTTACTTTAAGAACAATTGGTTCGTCGGCTTTAGTAGATGTTTTGTTTATGTTTGCCGATAAATTAAAATGTCCTACTGCACCGTTAAATTCGGTTGGTTTATTTGGTAAGGGTTTTATGTTTATGCTGACAGTATTGCTATGTAATATTTTTTTTATATTTTGATATCCTGACGAAAAAAAATCGTCGAAAAATCCTGTTGAGTGTCGCCTAACTCGTTTTTGAACAACGGCTGTAATGTTAAAAGGTTTTATTGTTAATTTTCCGGAACGTTGTGGATATAGTATCATTTTTTGTAATACTCCTACATTGTAAATGGTGCCGTTTATGTTTTCTCTTGTAAAGCTAATATTGTTAGGTGTTGGTATTTCTTGCGAGAAAAATCCATCGTATGATGGGAAATTAATATCGTCGAATCCTGCAATTCCTACTCTGGTATAAATTTTAACTGTTGCTATAATTTGTTCGCCCTCGTATGCTGTGTTTTTGTTTAAATATAGGCGAATAAAAATATTTTTATTACTTACTCCCGATGTATTGCCTTGGTTGCCTCCGTAATTGTTGTTTTGAACAGTTGCATTTCCTTTTACTACAGTAATTGTAATGGGATTTGATGTGTATTTTTTTCCGTTAACTGTAATGCTTGCAGGTTTTATTGTAAATTTACCTTCTTTTTTTGCTGCTAAAATGTATGTAAACGAGTATGAGAATGATTGTGTTACATTGCCGTTAATTATTTGCATACTGCTGCTCGTGCTTTGGCTTGGTCCCATTAAAACATCGAAGTTAGTAAATGTTGGAGCTCTAAAATTAGAGCCTTTTGAGTTTATATTGTAAGTAAGCCTGAATTGTTGTCCTACAGCTACAGTTCGGTTTGCTTGTGCAGTAAAACTAATATTATCTTGAGCAAAGATATTATTTGATATTATAAGGATAAAAATTATGTATAAAAATTTTTTCATATAATTTTTTTATAAGTTCTAAAGTTAATTTTTTTATTTTATTATTTCTACCAATCTTTTTCTATTTTAACTTTTACGGCTTTAGTTTTTTTTGCTTTAACTTTTTTTTGTGTATTTTTTTCTTCTTTTTGCAATGCTTTTAACATTTTATCGGCTTGTTTTTTCGATATTTTAGGTTTGTTTTGTTGTTGTTGTTGTTGTTGTTGTTGTTGTTGTTTCTTGTCTTTGTTTTTTTTGTCTTTATTATTTTTGTTTTGTTTGTTTTGTTGTTGTTTTTCCTTGTCTTTGTTTTTCTTATCTTTATTTTGTTGTTTTTTGTTTTTATTATTTTTGTTGTTTTTGTTTTGTTTATTTTTATTTTGTTGTTTTTGTTTTTTTAAAAGATATTGGGCATAGGCTAAGTTGTATTTTGTTTCTTTATCGTTTGGGTTGTTTATAAGTGCTTGTTTGTATGCGTTTATACTTTCTTTTATTTTTTTTGCTTGTAGTAGTGAGTTTCCGAGGTTATGGTATATTTTTGCTTTATCTATTTTAGATATATTACTGTTGTTTGCTATTGATTTAAATTGTTTAGCGGCTTCTTCGAATTTTTGATTTCGGTAATAGTTATCGCCTAGATTAAATTGGGCTTTATAGTTTTTATTATTTTTATTAATTGCTTTTTTGTAGTCTATTTCGGCTTTATCGTATTTTTGTGCTTTATAGTATTTGTTTCCGCTACGAATATATTTTCGTTCTTGTTGCGAAAATACATTTGTCGAAATAATCAGTATTATTAATATGTTTAATATTATTTTTATCATAATTTTAAAATAATTTAGCTTCGAACAAATTTAATTTATTAAAAATTTTATTTTTCTTTTCAATTATTAATAAGTCTATTAAGAGCATTATTAAACCTATTGCTAAGAAATACTGAAAGCGGTCTTCGTAGTCGGAATATATTTGTTTTTCGAACTCGGTTTTATCCATTTTATTTATTTTGTCGTATATTGGTTGTAAACCGGTACTGTTATTATTTGCACGTATATATATTCCGCCTCCGGCCATTGCTATTTGCGATAAATTTTGTTCGTCGAGTTTTGTAACAATAACGTTTCCGTCTTTATCTTTTCGGTATTCGGTTTTCCCGAATTTTGTTTTAACGGGTATTGGTGCTCCTTGTGGTAGTCCCATACCTATCGTATTAACTATTATTCCTTTTTTGTTTGCTTCTTCGGCAGCTTTAATGGCATCGTCTTCGTGATTTTCTCCATCGGTAATAATAATAAGTGCTTTGTTTTTGTTGTTATTTGGCGAGTATGAGTTTTCGGCTAATTCTATTGCTTTGCCTATTGCTGTTCCTTGCACGGGAACTATTCCTGTATTTATTGTCGATAGAAACATTTTTGCCGACGAGTAGTCTGTTGTTATAGGTAGTTGTACAAAGGCATCTCCTGCAAATACTATTAATCCTATTTTATCGTCGTGTAATTTGTCTATTAAATTTGATATTGAACGTTTTGCTCGTTCTAATCTGTTTGGTTTAATGTCTTGTGCCAACATACTGTTTGATACGTCGAGAGCAATAATTACTTCGACTCCTTTTCGTTTTACTTGTTGTAATTTTGAACCTATTTGCGGGTTTGCCATTCCTATTAAAATAAATAGTAATGCAATGTTAAATATTATAAATTTAAGTTTGTATCTTGTTAGTGATACGTTTGGTGTAAGTAGTTTAATTAGATTATTATCTCCAAATTTATTTAATGCTTTTTTTCGTAGTTTTAGCACAATTATAAACCATATTATTAAAATTGGTATAATTGCTAAAGCATATATAAATATTATATTTTCGAATCTAAACATATATATTTTTTTTATGGTAAACGACGTAATGCTGTATATTTTAAAATAAATTCTGCTAATAATAGTATTAATGCAATTATTGCAAAACGCAAAAACAGTTCGTGTTTTTTACGAAATTCTTTAACTGCAATTTTTGTTTTTTCAAGTTTGTCTATTTTATCATATATTTGGCTTAATGATTTATTGTTTGTTGCTCTAAAATATTCGCCTCCGGTGTTTTGTGATATTTGTTTTAATATTGGTTCGTCAATTTTAACATCTATATTTTGGTATTGTTTTCCAAAAGGTGTTTGGAATGGATATGGTGCTTGTCCTATTGTGCCTACTCCTATTGTATATACTCTTATTCCGTAAGTTTTTGCAATTTCCGATGCTGTAATAGGGGTTATATCTCCCATATTGTTAACTCCGTCGGTTAATAGTATTATTACTTTGCTTTTGGCTTTACTGTCTTTTATTCGTGCTACTGAGGTTGCAAGTCCCATTCCTATGGCTGTTCCGTCTTCTATCATTCCGCTTTTAATATCTCGTAAAAGATTAATTAAAACGGCATGGTCGGTTGTTAGTGGGCATTGTGTAAAGCTTTCGCCTGAAAAAACAACAAGTCCTATTCTGTCGTTTGGTCGTCCTGATATAAATTTTGTAGCTACTTTTTTTGCAGCTTCTAATCGGTTTGGTTTAAAGTCTTCGGCTAACATTGAACTTGATACATCTATTGCCATAATAATATCTATGCCTTCGGTTGATATGTTTTGCCACGAGTCGACTTGTTGTGGACGCGATAGTGCTATTATAAGGAGTAGTATTGCTAAAATTCTAAAGATAAATATTATGTGTTGTAAAAAGTATTTAAAAGATTTTGGTGTGTTTTTAAATGCGTCTAAGCTCGATACTTGCAGTGTTGGTATAGATTTTTTGTTTTTAAAAATATACCAAATAATATACGGTATTACTAAAACCGATAAGTATAAAAATTCTTTATTTGCAAATTCAAAGTCAAACATAGTTATTCTTGTAATTGTTTTTGTTCGTTATTTTTGTTTTTGTTATTCATATTTTCTATAAGTTTTGTAGCATCAATAAAGTTATATGCGTTTTTATAGCTAGTATCGTGTTCGTTTGGTAATGGTTTATATTTTGCAAATTTTACTAAATCGGCTGTTGCAAACAGGTTGTTTAAATAGTTAATTGTATCGTTGTTTTTAATTATGGGTTTTAGTGCATTTATAATATCGTTTGATGTTTGTTCCATTGCTAAAATTTCGTATCGGTATTCTATATATTTTCTAATTATCTCGGTTAAACGCACGTAATATTGTTTTATTTTATTTTTTTGCCATAGTTTTTCGTTTTTTAGTTTGTCTAGTTCTCGAAATGCTATTATATGAGCCGGTTCTTTTGGTTTTATAAATCTTTTTTCTACTACAGGTTTTTTCTTGTGTTTTTTTATGTAAATAATTATTCCTATTGCTATTAATAGTATTATTATAATTGCTATTATGTATGGATAATATTCCATTAAAAATTCTTTAAATGTCATTGGAGCATCGTAAACATCTTTAATATCGGCTATTTTTTGTTTTGTTGTATCTACTTTTAGTGTTAATACTCTAAATAATAATGGATTAGTAATTGCAATTGTATCTATATTTGTATCTTTTTTTTGTGTAAAGTAAACGGGAGGTAGTGCATAATATCCGCTGTCGAACGATGTAATTTTGTATGTTTGTTTTAGTGTTATATTTTTTTTGTCGTTTTTAATTGTATCTATATTTTCTTTTTCTACTATAATAACTCCTGATGTTAGTGTGTCGGTTAAATTTGGAAATGTATATTTGGAATTTACGGGTTTTGTTAAAAATATATTATAATTTATTTGGTCGCCAATTAATATTATGTTTGTGTCTATTGTTGTTTTTACTGTAATGTCTTGAGCGTATATGTTTTTACTAATAAGTATAAAAAATAATAATATGTAAGTTAAAATTTTCATTTTTATAGCTTTTATTTTTTGTTGATTATTTAGAACCTCTGCGTTTAAATAAATTTAATAATGGTTTAATATAATCTTCTCCTGTTTCTACGTTAATAATATCAACACCTGCTTTTTTTGTAATAATGTTTAAATTGTCTTCAAGATTTCTCATCCATTTTTTGTAAGTGTATCTAACATTTGAGTTTGATGTGTCTATTAAAAGTTGTTTATTTGTTTCGGGGTCAAACATATTAATAAGGCCTATGTTTGGTAGTTCTTTTTCTCTTTTGTCATAAATTCTTACTGCAATAACATCGTGTTTGTTGTTTGCTATTCTTAATGCTTGTTCAAAATCGTCATTAATAAAATCGGATATTAAAAATGCTGTTGTTCTTTTTTTTACTACATTAGTAAAATATCGTAATGCTTCGGCTATATTTGTTCCTTTGTTTTCGGGTTTATAATTAAGTAGTTCGCTAATTATTCTAAGTATGTGTTTTTTCCCTTTTTTTGGCGGAATAAATTTTTCGATTTTGTTCGAGAATAATATTACTCCTATTTTGTCGTTGTTTTGAATTGCCGAGAACGATAATACTGCTGCTATTTCGGCAATTAAATCTTTTTTAAGTTGTTGATTTGTTCCAAAAAATTTTGAGCCGCTAACATCTACCAATAATATTACTGTAAGTTCTCGTTCTTCTTCAAAAACTTTAACATACGGGTGGTTAAATCTTGCTGTAACGTTCCAATCTATTTGTTTTATGCTATCGCCATATTGGTATTCACGCACTTCGCTAAAAGTCATACCTTTACCTTTAAATGCACTATGGTATTCGCCGGCAAAAATATGGTTTGATAACCCTCGGGTTTTAATTTCTATTTTTCGAACTTTTTTTAGTAAGTCTATGGTTTCCATTAAAAATAGTATTATGCAATTTTTTGCTTAATTTTTTGATTTTCAATTATAAATGCAGATATTATATCGTTATCGGCTTTTATTTTATTTTCTAAAGATTTATTTTTTTTATAGTTTAATAACTTTATGCTTGCTTTATTTTCTTTTGCAGTTGCATCTATTTCTATTTTGGCTTGGTCTGCTAATTCTTTTCCAAGATATTTTTCTATTCGTGCAGACCATTTTTCTTCGTTTCCTTTTAGTTTAAATATTAATTTACTCATTTCTGTATTTATTAAAATTGTTTAAGGCACTTCTACAAAATTTAATATTTCGTTAATTATATCGTCCGGTGTAATATTTTCTACTTCGGCTTCGTATGTTAACCCTATACGATGTCGCATAACATCGTTGCAAACGGCTCTAACATCTTCGGGTATAACATAGCCTCTGCGTTTAATAAAAGCATATGCTTTTGCTGCCATCGATAAATTTATTGTTGCACGTGGCGAGCCTCCAAACGATATCATATTAGAAAATTTATCTAAACCAAAATCAGCGGGATAACGCGATGCAAAAACTATATCTACTATGTATTTTTCTATTTTTTCGTCTAAATAAACTTCTTTTACTATATCGCGAGCTCTAATAATATCTTCTTTTTTTAATATTTTATTTGCTGTAGGAAATGTTTTTGCAATGTTTTGACGCAAAATAAGTTGTTCCTCATTTTTATTAGGATAATTAATTATAACTTTTAGCATAAATCTATCGACTTGTGCCTCGGGTAAGGGATAGGTTCCTTCTTGTTCTATAGGATTTTGTGTTGCAAGTACCAAAAAAGGTTCGTCTAATTTATATGTGTTTTCTCCTATTGTTACTTGTCGCTCTTGCATAGCCTCAAGTAATGCCGATTGAACTTTTGCGGGAGATCGGTTAATCTCGTCGGCAAGTATAAAATTAGAAAATATAGGACCTTTTTTTACCTCGAATTTTTCTTTCTTTTGACTGTAAATCATAGTTCCCAAAAGGTCGGCAGGTAGCAAATCGGGAGTAAATTGTATTCTGCTGAAATCAGCATCTACAATTGTTGCTAAAGTGTTAATAGCTAATGTTTTTGCTAAACCCGGAACTCCCTCGAGTAAGATGTGTCCATCTGATAAAAGACTTATAAGTAAACTTTCGACCAAATGTTTTTGGCCTACTATTACTTTATTCATCTCCATTGTAATTAAATCAACAAACGACGATTCTTTTTGAATTTTATCGTTTAGTTCTTTAATGTCAATTGACGATTGTTGTGTTGTTAGATTTTCCATGTGTAAATTATTTTTTTTCTTGCTTAGCAAAAGTAACTTATCATATACTTAATGAAATTAAATTATTGTTAAACAATGTTAATGGTGTTACTAAGTTTTTTTAATATAATTATTAACTTTGCCGATATAAAAAAAAC
>JALSQC010000173.1 GCA_026985625.1 Bacteroidales bacterium
AATTTATTAACACCAAAAAAATATATAAAATGGAATTACCATTCGCTGAATCATACAGAATAAAAATGATTGCTCCAATAAAAAAAAGCACAAGAGAGCAACGCGAGACATGGCTTAAAAATGCAAAATACAATTTATTTAACCTTAAATCAGAACAAGTTTTTATAGATTTACTAACCGACTCGGGAACAGGTGCAATGAGCGAACAACAATGGAGTGCAATGATGCTTGGCGACGAGTCTTATGCCGGAGCATCATCATATTATAATCTTAAAAATGCAATAAAAAACATTTTAGGGTTCGATTATTTTTTACCTACACATCAAGGACGTGCAGCCGAAAACGTATTATTTTCGGTATTAGTCGAAGATGGAGATATTGTGCCCGGAAACTCTCACTTTGATACAACAAAAGGACATATAGAGTTTAGAAAAGCAAAAGCAATAGATTGCACTATAGACGAAGCCTTTAATACAGAACTAGAATATCCTTTTAAAGGAAACGTAGATATAAAAAAATTAGAAAAAGTTTTTGCCGAAAACGATAATAAAAAAATAAAATTTATAATAATAACAATAACCAACAATACATCGGGAGGACAACCGGTTTCTATGGAAAACCTTAGAGAAGTAAGTAAATTTGCAAAATCTAAAAACGTAATGCTTGTTATCGATTCGGCACGTTTTGCCGAGAATGCTTATTTTATAAAAACCCGCGAAAAAGGTTATGCAAACAAAACAATTAAAGAAATAGTAGCCGAAATGTATTCATATGCCGATGTTATGACAATGAGCAGTAAAAAAGACGCTATCGTTAATATGGGAGGATTTATTGCAATGAACAGTAAAGAACTTTTTGACAAAGCATCGGTTTTTAACATAATGTTCGAAGGATTCTTAACATATGGAGGAATGTCGGGACGCGATATGAATGCTTTAGCACAAGGACTTGACGAAGGAACCGAGTTCGAAACCATAGAAACAAGAATAAAACAAGTCGAGTATCTGGGAAACAAACTAATAGATTGGGGTATTCCTATTCAACGTCCTGTTGGTGGACATGCAGTTTTTCTTGATGCCGATAAAATTTTACCAAATATACCAAAAGAAGAATTTAGAGCACAAACTCTTGCATTAGAACTTTATTTAGAGGCAGGTATAAGAGGTGTCGAAATAGGTGCTATTTTAGCAGACAGAGATCCTATAACAAGAGAAAACCGATTTGGAGGATTAGAACTTGTGCGTTTAGCAATACCACGTCGTACATATACAAATAACCACATGGACGTAGTTGCTGTTGCAATTAAAAATGTATTTGACAGGCGACACGAAATTAAACGTGGAGTGGAAATACTAAAAGAAGCCCCAATAATGAGACATTTTACAGTAGAATTAAACAAATTGTAAATAATATAAAAAAATAAATTAATAAAAAATGATAGCAAACGAATTAATATCGCCAAAAAGTATAGTTGTTGTAGGAGGAACCGATAATATTCATGCACCGGGAGGCAAAGTCCTTAAAAATATAATCGATGGAAATTTTAAAGGCAAACTATATGTTGTTAATCCAAAAAAAAACAAAATACAAAATATAAAAGCACATAACTCGGTTGAAGAATTACCACCTGTAGATTTGGCAATTTTTGCAATTGCCGCAAAATATATTCCCGAAGCAGTAAAAATATTAACCGAGCAAAAACAAACCAAAGGATTTATTATTTTATCGGCAGGATTTTCCGAAGAAAGCAAAGAAGGAGCTATTTTAGAACAACAAATAGTAAATCAAATAAATAAATACCAAGGTTCGTTAATAGGACCAAATTGCATAGGACTTTTAAACACAAATTACAACGGAGTTTTTACAACACCAATTCCAAATTTAGACCCTATGGGTGTAGATTTTATATCGGGATCGGGAGCTACAGCTGTCTTTATTATGGAGGCAGGAGTTCCTAACGGATTAAGTTTTAACTCGGTTTACTCGGTAGGAAACTCAGCACAACTTGGGGTAGAGGAAGTTCTTGAATACTTAGACGAAACATTTGACGAAAAAAAATCATCAAAAGTAAAATTACTGTATATCGAAAATATTGATAAGCCAAAAAAACTTTTAAAACATGCAAGTTCGTTAATACAAAAAGGTTGCAAAATAGCAGCAATTAAATCAGGAGGTTCCGAAGCCGGTAGTCGGGCAGCAAGCTCGCATACAGGAGCATTGGCAAGTCCCGATGTTGCTGTTGATGCACTTTTTAAAAAAGCAGGTATTGTTCGTTGTTACTCTCGCGAAGAATTAACAGTTGTTGCCTCTATTTTTATGCACCCCGAACTAAAAGGAAAAAATATTGCAATAATAACACATGCAGGAGGTCCTGCGGTTATGTTAACAGATGCACTGTCTAATAACGGACTTAACGTTCCGCATATCGAAGGCGAAAAAGCCGACGAATTACTTACTAAATTATTCCCCGGTTCGTCGGTAGCAAACCCTATAGACTTTTTAGCAACAGGAACAGCACAACAACTTGGAGATATAATAGATGCCGTTAATAATGATTTTGACGAGATAGACGCAATGGTTGTAATATTCGGAAGCCCGGGATTATTCCCTGTTTATGATGTTTACGACTTGTTAGACGAAAAAATGAAAACAAGTAAAAAACCGATATATCCTGTCTTGCCATCGGTAATTAATGTTGCCGACGAAATTAAACATTTTCTTGCAAAAGGACGAATTAATTTTCCCGACGAAGTTGTATTTGGAAATGCACTTGCAAAAATATATAATACACCAAAACCTGCAAATAACGATATAAAACTTCCGCAGATAGATGCAAAAAAGATAAGACAAATTATAGAAAATTCCGATAATGGATATTTGCAACCCGATAAAGTTGTCGATTTATTAGACGCAGCAGGAATAAAACGTGCAGGCGAAGCAATTGTTACATCTAAAGACGAAGCTGTTAAAAAAGCTAATAGTCTTGGTTTACCGGTTGTTATGAAGGT
>JALSQC010000174.1 GCA_026985625.1 Bacteroidales bacterium
ACGAGCATTTTATAATGGCTTAGGTTATTCGCATTCGTCTAACGATTCAACAGTTACTAAACCCGGAGGAGTAAACAGAAATTATGTTGTTTTTGAAGTTGGAACAGGAACATGGTGTTATTATTGCCCCGGAGCAGCTATGGCTTGCGAAGATTTAGAATCTAACGGAGATTCTGCAGCTTGTATAGAATACCATACAGGAGACAGTTATGAAACAACAGAAAGCGGAGCTCGTGTAAATCATTATAATATGACAGGAATACCAACAGGTGTTGCAGACGGAACATTACGACTTGAAGGAGGAAATCACACAACAAGTCTTTATCCGTCGTATAAACAAATGTATGATAAACGTAAGGTTCGTCCGGGTTTATTTACAATTGATTTAACACCAAACCAAGTAGCTGCTTACGATTATACAGTGCAAGTAGATATGCAACAATCATCAGATTATTATCCCGGAGCAAAAAAATTATATACCGTAATTACAGAATCTAACATTGCAGAAGCATGGCAAGGTCAAACCGAATTAGACTTTGTAGCTCGTTTGGTATTACCTGACGAAAACGGCACAAGCTTTGATTTTTCTTCTCAAACATCACAATCAACAACAGTTAATTTTTCGTTAGATCCGTCGTGGGTAAAAAATAATTGTAAATTAGTTGTTTTCTTACAAGATTCGATAACCGATGAAATAGTTCAAGCAAATATGATAGATTTATCAACAGTTGTTAGTGTAAACAATACAAAACAATTAAATGTTTCGGTTTATCCTAATCCGGCACAAAATACACTTTATGTTAATGCCGACAATGCAAGTTCGTTTAAAATTTATAACATATTAGGTGCCGAACAAAAAAGCGGATTATTAAATAAAAATTTTAATTCTATTGATATTTCTAATTTAAAATCAGGAGTTTATTTTATAAATGTTTATAACGGACAAGCTGTAACAAAAGTTAAATTTGTTAAAGAATAATTAATTTTATATAATCTTTAATTAAGGCTGTCAAAAAAAGATTTGACAGTCTTTTTTTTGTTTTTTACTATCTATATATTAAAAGCATTTATTAATTTTGTAAAAAAAAGTTTTTATGGATTTTAAAAATATAGATACACAAGGATATATCAACGAAAATATTAGTCCGGATATTAATGTTGTTGATGAGATTAATAAACTACGAAAAGAAAAAAATGCTGTAATACTTGCTCATTTTTATCAACGTCCTGAGATTCAAGATATTGCAGATTTTATAGGAGACAGTTTAAAATTAGCACAAGAAGCAGCTAAAACCGATGCGGATATTATTTTATTTGCAGGAGTTCATTTTATGGCAGAGACAGCAAAAATTTTATCTCCCCAAAAAAAAGTTCTTTTACCTGATTTAAATGCAGGTTGTAGTTTAGCCGATTCGGCACCATATAAAGAATTTAAAAAATTTAAAGAGTCTTACCCTAATCATGTTGTAGTTTCGTATGTAAATACAACTGCAGAGCTAAAAACACTTACCGATATAGTATGCACATCGTCTAATGCAAAAAAAATAATAGACTCTATACCAAAAAATAAAGAGATTATTTTTGCTCCCGATAAAAATCTTGGAACATATATTAATCAAATAACAGGAAGGAATATGTTGTTGTGGGATGGAGCTTGTCATGTTCATTCAGAATTTTCGATTGATAGAATAGAGCAATTAAAAAAAGAAAATCCCGATGCTTTACTTATAGCTCACCCTGAATGTAAAAAAGAGTTGTTATTTATTGCAGATCATGTAGGTTCAACATCATCGCTTTTAAATTTTGTAAAAAAATCAAACAAAGATAAATTTATTGTAGCAACAGAGAGTGGTATTTTACATCAAATGAGAAAATCGGAACCCAGGAAAACCTTTATAGCCGCTCCTCCCGAAGATACCAAATGTGCTTGTAACGATTGTGAGTATATGAAAATGAATACATTAGAAAAATTATACTTAACATTAAAATACGAAAAACCGGAGATAATATTATCAAATGATTTAATAAATAATGCTAAAAAGCCTATAATTAGAATGTTAGAATTATCATAAAAAGGTTTCACGTGAAACCTTTTTTATTCTTCGAATAATTCTGTTAATTTAAAATTCTCGAAATCGAACAAACCTTTATCTCCTATTTTTAATTCGGGAATAACCAATAAAGCCATAAATGATAAGGTCATAAACGGAGATTTTAGTTTGCTACCTAATATTTTTTTTGTATAGTTTGATATTTCGGTATATTTTTTTGCTACCTCATTACTGTCGTTAGATGTCATTAATCCTCCTATTTCCAGAATTAAAGAATTTTTGTAATTTTTATTAATAACACATATTCCTCCTTTGTTCTCGATAATTGTATTAATAGCTTCGAGTAGGTCGTTATCGTTTGTTCCTACTGCTATTATATTATGACTATCGTGAGCAATACTGCTGGCAATAGCACCTGTCTTTAAGTTAAAATTTTTTATAAATCCTATAATGGGTTTGGCGTTTTTGTTATATCTGTTTAAAACAGCTATTTTTAGTATATCTTTTGTGGTGTCGCTTTGTATGTATTTATCGTTTGATATGTCTTTAGATATTTTGGTTACAAGTTCGTCATCTAACACGTTTATTATTTTGTATTTTGTATTTTTGTTTTTTACTAACAAATCTTCTTTGTTTATTTTATTAACTTTAAAGTTATTTAATGGTTTTTTTGTTTTGTTTACTTTAAAATTTATTTTATTATTCGAGAAAACTTTTTCGCCATTAATATAAGTTTCTAATATATTAAAATCTTTAAGATTATCTATAATAACGATATCGGCATTATCGTTTTCCTTTAAAGTGCATAGGTTAACTTTATAATGTTTTTTTGGGTTTAAGACGCAGGCTTTTAAAAGGTCTATAATATTATGTCCTTTATTTAATCCCATTTTAATAATTTTATCGATATGTCCTATTGTTGTTAGGTCGTCGGGGTGCGAATCG
>JALSQC010000175.1 GCA_026985625.1 Bacteroidales bacterium
TAAGGTAGTCTGGCTTGTATTCCTTTTATCTCGGTTGCTTTTTTTATGTTATTAAAATATTTATAATCTACTCCGAGCGATTTTTTAAGTATTGATGTTTTTATTTGTCCCGAAAAGTCTTTTAACAACTCGTCGAAAATATCTTTTTGTTTTGGTAAATTTAAAATTGCATAGTCTTTAATATTTGCTTGTTTTTTTGCTTCTTCTATTGCTGCTGTTAAACCTCCGAATTCATCTATTAGTCCTATTTTTTTTGCATTAATTCCACTCCAAACACGTCCTTGTCCAATACTATCGATTTGGGCTTTTGTTTGTTTTCGTCCCTCGGATACGTGAGTTAAAAAGCTGTCGTAAATATCTTCTACTCCTTTTTTTATAACACTTCTTTCGTATCCTGTTAGTGGACGGTAAATGCTTCCTAATCCCGAGTTTGTATTTGTAGTAACATTATCAACTGTTATTCCTAATTTATCGTTTAATAACTTTTGTGTATTCCAAAGAATTCCAAAAACTCCTATAGAACCTGTAATTGTAACAGGCGAAGCAAATATTTTATTTGCAGGACACGATATGTAGTATCCTCCCGATGCTGCAACATCGCCCATTGACACTATAACAGGTTTTACTTTTTTTGCAAGATACATTTCTCGCCATATAACTTCTGATGCAAGAGCACTTCCTCCGGGCGAGTTTACTCTTAAAACTATTGCTTTTACTGTAGTATCTAAACGTGCTTCGCGTATTGCAGCAGATAAGCCGTCGGAACCTATTTTTTGTTCGTCGCCTTGTCCCATTCCTATTTCTCCTGTTGCATAAATAACTGCAATTTTATCTTTTTTTAGATTTTTAAGTTTTTCGAGTTCTTTAATTTTACCATTATTAATATTTTTTATATAGTCTTTTATTAAAATATAGTTTTGATTATCTTTTGGTTTTGTTCCTGTTAATTCTTTTAGTTTTGCTATAATTTGGTCTTTATATTTAACATCGTCAATAAATTTGTATTTTACAGCCATTTTTGCATTATCAATTGTTAAATTATCGGCATATTTATTTAGACTGTCAACCGAAATTTTACGTTCTTTTGATATTCCTTTTAAAAGATAATCCCAAATAGAGTTCATATATGTTAATGTTTGTTTACGGTTAGCATCGCTCATTTTATCTAAAATAAACGGTTCTACAGCACTTTTAAATTTTCCGTGTCGAATTACTTGAGGTTCGATACCTAATTTTTCTAATGCTCCTTTGTAAAACATTATTTCGGCGTTTAAACCTTTAAAGTCGATTAAGCCTTGCGGATTTAAATATATTTTATCGGCAACTGTCGATAAATAATATGATTTTAAAGAATATAAATCGCTATAACTTATTATAAATTTTTTTGAGTCTTTAAAATCTAAAAGTGCGTTTCTAATTTCTTCGACACTTGCTATACCTGCAGGAATTGCCGAAAGGTTTAGATATATGCCTTTAATATTTTTGTCGGTTTTAGCTTTTTTTATGCTATTAATAATATCAATTAAACCTAATTTATTATTTGCCGCAATATTTGTAAAATTAAAATTGTTAAACGGATTTTTCGATTTTCTATCAATAATTCCGTTTTTAAAATCTATTTTTAATACAGAATTTGTTTTTACTTTTACGTCTTTATTTTCGCCACTTGTAACTATGGCTGATATTACTCCCATAAAAATAAAGAATCCTATTATTGTAGATAAAATTATACCTACAATTGTTGCAAATGTGTATTTTAAAAAACTTTTCATAATTTTTATTTTTTATTGATTTTTATTTTTTGACGTTTAAAGTCTTATAAAGTTACATTTTTTATTTAATTAACCCGTTAGGCAATTATATTTTTGTATTAGTAATATTGCTATTTTATTATAATTTTTATGTTATTATTTTTGAGTAGATTTAACGTAAGTTTAAAAATATTTTTAGTTTGTTATATTATAAATAATTTATTTCTTTTTAATTTCTTTAATAATAGGAAAAACTTCCATTGCTTTTATAAATGCATTTGTAAATTGTTTTAAATCTATTGATTCGGGTAAATTATTTTTTGATTTTAAATATTCGAACAGATTACTTGTTTTAAGATTTGCTACTAATTCTTTTCCCGACATTGGACAACCTCCCATTCCGTTAAGAACGGTATCGAATCTGCGGCAACCTGCACGATATGCGGCATCTACCTTATTATGCCATGTGCTTAATGTTGTGTGTAAATGAAACCCAAACTCTATATTTGGATAATTAGGAACAACATCGGTAAATATTGTTGATATGCTTTCGGGTGTAGAATCTCCGGTTGTATCCGATAACGCAATTATTTTAACACCTAATTTGTTTAATATATCGACCCATTCCTCTACAATTTCGGCATTCCATTTATCTCCGTAAGGATTTCCAAAAGCCATTGATATGTAAACTACTAATATTTTATGATGCTTTTCGCAGATATTAAGTAATTTATTAACTGTAACTATTGATTTTGCTATGGTTGAGTTTATATTTTTTCGCAAAAAAGTAGGTGATATAGAGAATGGAAAACCTAAAAAGGTAATTTTATCAAAACGCGATGCTATCTCGCCTCCTATTGTATTAGCCACAATTGCCAATAGTTTTGTTTTAGTGTTTACAAACTCTATTTTTTCTAAAACATCGGCTGTATCTTTTAACTGTGGAATTGCTCGTGGCGAAACAAAACTACCAAAGTCTATAGTATCAAATCCTACTTTTAATAAGCTGTTAATGTATTCTATTTTTTTTTGTGTAGGAATAAATTGGCTTATCCCTTGCATTGCATCTCTTGGACATTCAATAATTTTTACCATATCTATAAATCTAAAATTTTAAAATTATCGGCATCTTTTGCTACCGGAAACGATTGCCTAAAATCAGACAACGCTTTATACGACAGTTCTACAGTTTGTGTTTTATTATCGTGTGGTTTTATACCGGTT
>JALSQC010000176.1 GCA_026985625.1 Bacteroidales bacterium
GATGGAAATCCTCCCGTTAAAGGCACATTTACTCTCATTAGATAAATTGATAGTAATAAATTGTTATTTTTTTTTGATAATAAAGTAAAAATATTTAAATTTGTATAAATTAAAATAAAATAAAATGAAAAAATTATTAATTTTATTAGCTTTAGTTGCAATTTCTTTATCAAAGTTATATTCGCAACAATTACCATTATACAGTCAGTATATGTTAAATGGCTTTCTTCTAAATCCCGGTATGGCCGGTAGTGTTGATTATATTCCTGTTAGATTAACAGTTAGACAACAATGGGTTGGAATAAAAAATGCACCGTCAACACAAGCATTAAGTGGACATATGTTATTAAATAATCAAAAAATAGGAGTTGGAGGATATATTTTTAACGATAAATTTGGAGCAGTAACTCGTACAGGTATTCAAGGAGCTTTTGCTTATCATATGCCAATAACAAATGATACAAAATTAGGATTAGGTTTGTCATTTACAGCTTTTCAATATAAATTAGACGAAACAAATCTTAATTTAATAGACGAAAACGATCCTACAATATCAGAAAGTATTCAAAGCACATTTATTCCTGATGCAAATTTTGGAGTTTATTTATATAACGAAAAATATTTTGCAGGTATTGCAGCTCATCATTTAATTCAATATAAAATTAAATTGGGCGATAATACAACATCAAGCAGTAGAATGATACGTCACTACTTTGCAACAGCAGGCTATAAGTTTGATGTAGGAGGAGATTTCCAAGTTGAACCATCTTTCTTATTTAAAGGAACAGAAGTTACTCCAATGCAAATGGATATTAACTTAAAAGCATATTATAAAAAGAACTATTGGTTAGGAGTATCTTATCGTACAGATAAATCTATAATAGCATTACTTGGAGTTAAATACGATAAATATTTCTTGGGATATGCCTTTGATTATACAATGAGTAATATTAAAAATTACGAATCAGGTTCTCACGAAATAATGTTTGGTGTTAACTTTGGCGAAGGAGCTAATAAAGGTTCAAGTCTATTATAAGCAAATAATTAATATTATAATACAAAAAAAATCTTAATAAAAATTAAGATTTTTTTTGTCTATATCTATAAATTTTAAAAAAAAATAAAGAAAATATGAGATTAAAAACTATTATAACAATAATTTTATTATTGTTTTTTATTAATGTTTTTTCACAAAACACAAAAAAAATAGATAAAAGAGCATTTAATTATTATACTCAAAAAGAAATTAACGATATGCCTTTTTATAAAATAATGCAAATAAATTACGATTTTAGAAACTCGTATATTATACCTAAAGAAATGAAGCATAAAATTAATTCAAAAAAAATAGACGTATTTAAATTAGGCATATATCGTAAAAAAAATGATAATTATAAAATAGATATAGGAACACTTGACGAAAAAATAACAGGAAAATATATAATCTTGAAATCGCAAAGCGAGGTTGCAAAGATACATCAAGAAATAAAAGAAAAATATCAAAAAAATAATTAAAATATTTTATATACTATGAGAAAACTATTAATATTATTATTTTTAATAATAATAGCCGAGAATAATTTTTCGCAAACAACATATTTATTAAATTCATCAAACGATGGACAAATAATAACAACTTGCAATGCCATTTTATATGACGATGGAGGAGCATCGGGAGATTATTCAAACAACCAACATTACGAAATTACATTCCATTCAAATAACGGTTCTTGTATAAGAGCAATATTGCAAGATTATTATATTGAGTATGGATATGATTCGTTATATATATACGATGGTATAGGCAGTACAAATCCTGCAAATTTGTTAGGACAGATAATAACAGATTATCCATTATCTACAGTAAATAGAGTTGGAAATGCATATTATGCACAGTCGGGTTACATTACAATTAGATTTTTTTCAGACGGAGCAACTGTAAAACCCGGATTTAAATTTAAAATAGATTGTCCAGATAATTGTATTGCTCCTCCTGTAACAGGAACAACACCTGCAGGAGATTATTGTTATAGTGCAACACCAATTTGTGATTTTAACGGATACTACGGAAATACAAGCACATCATATCCTACCGACCATCAAGAAATAGATCATTACAATATGGGAATTTTTTGCGGAGGAATTAATAATAATTCATGGTTATCTTTTATAGCCGATTCTACATCAGCAGTATTAGATGTTTGGGTAAAAAATTGCCAAGGAAGCACATTATCGGGACATCCTATAAAAGGAGTTCAAATGCAAGTATACGAAACCGATTGTGCCGACTCAAATTTTACTCCTGTATCTAATTGTTGGAGTGCATCAGAGCAAATAAACGGACAAATTGTAGCATATGGACTTACTGTAGGTAACGAATATAAATTAATGATTGATGGATATGCAGGCGATAATTGCGAATATATTTTTGCTGCAAGTTCAGGCCTTATTGTAGCCGATGCAGGACACGATAAAACAATTTGCGAAGGAGAAACAACAACCCTAACGGCAAGCGGAGGAACAAGTGTTGTATGGACATCGACACCTACAGATGCAAGTTTGTCGGGACAAGAAAATAACTTCACAATAAATGTATCGCCATCACAAACAACAACATATACAGCTACAGTTACAGGGAGTAATCCTAATTGTCCGGGAATAGCCGATGTTGTAGTATTTGTTAACTCTGCATCAGCTTCGTTCTCAGGTTTATCAAGCGATTATTGCGAAAACGACGGAACACCTGTTACATTAACAGGAAATTATTCAACAGGAACATTCTCCGGAGCTGGAGTATCAGGAAATACATTTACACCATCGTCGGCAGGAACCGGTTTACAAAATGTAACTTATACGTTTAATTATTCGGTAGTAACAGCATTTTCAGATGATTTTGACCCTTCGCCACAATCGGGGTGGACACACGGATACGATATAATAGGCTCGGGAAGTCATACAAAAGGAGACTCGTGGCAAACAGGTAGTCCTACAGGAGGTTACGGTCAAAATGCATCAGATAAAAATCCGGATCCTATAATTGACCATACCTCTACAAATAACGATAATAATGTTTACGGACAAGGTCTTGGAAATACAACAAGCACAGTAAACTCAGATATAGAACTTGGAGGATATTATCATAACTCAAGAGAGTGGTTAATATCTCCTGCTATTGATTGCTCAAATTTATCTAATACAACTTTAAGCTTTTGGAGATATGCAAATCTTGAAACTAATTACGACGAAGCTTATGTTTATGTTAGTAACGATGGAACAACATGGCACGATTTGGGAGAGCCACTTTATCCTACCGATGATCATTGGGTGCAAAGAATAATAAACATTTCGCAATGGGCAGATGGTCAAAGCACTGTATATATAAAATGGACATCGGAAAGTGATAATTATACAACATATTCGGGTTGGAATATAGACGATGTTACAATAACAGGAGTTCAACCGGGAGGTTCATGTGTAAGTACCGACGTGCAAACAACAAATGTTCATGCTTTGCCATCGTCAAGTTTTAACGCTCAAGATCCAAATTGTTCAAACTCATCGTCAACTATTACATATACAGGAAGTTCGGGGTCCGGAGCAAATTACTCATGGAATTTTGGAGGAGGCAATGTCGTGTCGGGTAGTGGACAAGGTCCTTATACTATCTCGTGGCCTAATGTTCAATCATATACCGTAAGTTTACAAGTTACCGATAATGGTTGTACATCGACAACTACAACTCAAACTATAAATGTGCCACAACCTGTAACAGCACAAACAAGCTCTACAAATGCCGATTGTGGTTCGTCAAACGGAACAGCAACAGTTAATGCATCAGGAGGAACTAATACTTATAATTATCATTGGTCGAATGGTAGTACAAGTCAAACTGCAACAGGTTTGAGTGGAGGTTCTTATACAGTTACCGTAACAGATGTTCCCAATGGTTGTTCAACAGTTGCAACAGCTGTTGTAAGCGAAAATGGAGGACCTGTAATAAATTCGGTAACAGGAGGTAATATTACTTGCTATGGAGGTAGTAATGGTTCGGCAACAGTAAATGTAAGTGGAGGTCCATATACATATCAGTGGTCAAACGGAGCAAATTCGCAATCAATATCGGGATTAACATCAGGAACTTACTCGGTTACAGTAAGCGATGGAGGTTGTAGCTCAACAGCAAGTGTAACTATAAGCGAGCCAAACGATATTGTAATAACATCGTTAGTAGATAGTGTTAATTGTTATAACAACTCAGATGCAAGTATAAATTTAAGTGTAACGGGAGGAACAGCAGGATATTCGTATTCTTGGAGCAATGGTTCGTCGAGTCAAAATTTAACAAATATACCAAGTGGGAACTATACAGTTACAGTTACCGATGCTAATGGGTGTAGTAAAACAAATACATTTGTACTACAAAATCCTTCACAAATATCGGTATCAGAAACAATAGATAGTGTGTCGTGTTATGGATTATCAAACGGAAATATTTATATATCGGCATCAGGAGGAACAGGAAATTTAACATACGCTTGGAGCAATAGTACAAATAATTCGTATTTAATTAATGTTACAGCAGGAGCTTATAGTTTAACAGTTACTGATGCTAACGGTTGTTATGTATCAAACACATATAATATATATCAGCCCGACGAAATATTAATAAATGAAACACATCAAGATGAACAATGTTATAACGATAGTTCAGGATACATAAATTTAACAGTATCGGGAGGAAACGGAGGATTTTCTTATGCTTGGGATAATGGAGATACTGCACAAAACATTAGTAATTTAACAGGAGGAACATATAAAGTTACGGTTACCGATGTCAATGGTTGCGATAATTCGTTATCGGTTACATTAAATTATGCAGACTCTATATCGGTAAGCGAAAATCATAATTTTATTAATTGCTATGGAGCTAATACAGGTTACATAAACGTAAATGCAAATGGAGGAGCAGGTTCGCTGTCTTATTTATGGAATACAGGAGCAACTACACAAAATATTACAAATATTCAAGCAGGATTATACATTGTAACAGTATCGGATAATAATAATTGTAATATTATAGATACAATTATATTAAATCAAAACCCACAAATTATAATAGATTTTGATACAAGTTCGATATTATGTTATGGAGACAAAACAGGACGTATAGAGTTAAATGTAAGTGGGGGAGTATCGCCATATACTTATATTCCTTCGCAAGTTATAGAAAATACAGGCTCGGGAAAATATGCTTTTACAGTTATAGATAGTAATAATTGTGCAATTTATGATACTGTTTATTTAGCCCAACCAACAAAACTTAATGTTGTTGATTCAATTAATTCTGCCGATAATTATGCAGAAATAACAGTATCGGGAGGAACCCCCGATTACAATTATATATGGTCAAATAACGATAACGATAATATTTTAGATAATGTTGAACCGGGAAAATATTTTGTTACCATTACAGATAAAAACGGCTGTTCGCTTATTGATACAGTAGAAATAATATCTACCGAATTAATAATACCATCGGCAATAACTCCTAATAACGACGGATATAATGATACTTGGAATATAAAAGGTATCGAAAGATATAAAAATATATCTATAGAAATTTATAACCGTTGGGGCGAAATTGTATATACATATTCGGGAACAGGTTTACAATATACCGATAAAAAAGTTCAATGGGACGGAACATATAACGGAAAAAAATTACCTGTAAGTTCTTATGTATATATTGTAAAACTTAACGATACACAAGAACAATATAATGGAGCAGTAACTATTATTAAGTAATATTATTTTTGTATTAAGATATATTTAAAGCTTTTGTAATATAATTTGATAAAATAATAATATAATATTAATTTTGAGAAAATAAAATTGACATTATCAATTAAAAATCAAATAAATACAAAATTACTAATAAATGAAAAAATATATCTTAATACAAATTATTATTTTAAATACTTTATTTGCTTTTAGCCAACAAAATATCAAATATAGTAAATCAACTAATAACATAACTCCAAAAGCTTATCATAGTGATAGTTTAGATGTTATTAACTACGATATAAATCTTAATATAACCGATTTTACAAACAAAATAATATCGGGATATACATTATTAAAAATTGTTCCAAAAGTTAATAATTTAACAAATATACCCCTTGATTTGCAGCAACTTACTATAGATTCTATTTTTGTTGATTCAATTAAAACCACATCGTTTAATTATAACGATACATTAATAAATATTGCAGTTTTGCCATATAATGTAACCGATACCATTTTGGTAAAAATTTATTATCACGGCACACCGCAAATAGACCCATCGTCGTGGGGAGGATTTTATTTTCAGGGCGATTATGCATACAATCTTGGAGTTGGATTTGATTCAAACCCGCATAATTACGGAAGAGTTTGGTTTCCTTGTGTAGACGATTTTGTCGATAGAGCAACTTACGATTACAGAATTACAGTAAAAAACGGATATTTTGCAGTTTGCAACGGAACATTAATAGATACAACATATAATGGCAATAATACACATACATTTTATTGGCGATTACATAATACAATACCAACTTATTTATCGTCGGTTGCAGTTTCGAGATATGTAGCTGTTACCGATACATTTAATGGTTTAACAGGACAAATACCTATCGAAATTTATGTTCCCGAAAATGATAGTCTAAATGCAGTAAACTCTTTTATAAATCTAAAAAATGTATTAACAGGATTCGAAAACGATTTTGGACCTTACCGTTGGGAAAGAGTCGGATATGTAGCAGTGCCATTTAGCTCGGGAGCCATGGAACACGCAACAAATATAGCATATCCTCTTGCAGTAATAAATGGTAGTTTATCGTATGAGTATCTTTATGCTCATGAATTATCGCATCATTGGTTTGGCGATTTGGTAACATGCAAAACAGCTGAAGATATGTGGCTTAACGAAGGATGGGCTAGTTATTGCGAAGCAATATTTAACGAAAATATTTACGGAAAAGAAGCGTATAAAAACTATTCTCGTAACAATCATAAAAATGTATTATTAACAACACATATCACCGATAACGGATACCGGGCTGTTTATGGAATACCAAGCGAATATACTTACGGAAGCACTGTTTACGACAAAGGAGCCGATGTTGCAAAAACTATTAGAGGATATCTTGGCGATAGCTTATTTTTTGAAACAATAAAAGCATACCTCGACACTTTTGCATATAAACCTGCATCGTCGTTTGATTTTAGAGATTTTATAAGCTCATATACAGGTATTGATATGACAGATTTTTTTGATACTTGGGTGTTCTCGCCAGGATTTGTGCATTTTTCGTTAGATTCTTTTAATGTTGTAAATAATGCAGGTAATTATGATGTTACCGTTTATATGAAACAAAAATTAAAAGAAATTAATAGTTTTGCAAACTCAAATCGTATTCCTATTACTTTTGCCGACGATAATTGGAACTTTTATAACTCGGTTGTAAAATTCTCGGGCGAAACAGGCTCACAAATATTTACACTACCATTTAATCCAAAGCATATTTTTGTCGATAAAGAAGAACAAATACAAGATGCAACAACCGATAGATATTTTATAATATCAAATGCAGGAGATTATAATTTTGATAACGAGTATGCTTATGTAACAATAAATAATTTAGATGACTCCTGTATGTTGAGAGTTGTGCATAATTGGGTTGCTCCCGATAGTCTAAAAACACCAATACCGGGTTTGTTTTTATCGGATAACCGTTATTATAATGTTGAGGGAATATTACCATCTAATTTTTCGGCAAGTATAAAATTTAAATTTACAAAAAGTTTAAACGAGAAATTAGATAATAATTTACTTACAAATGTATCAGACTCATTAGTTTTACTTTACAGAAAAAGTCCAAAATATGATTGGCAAATAATACCTTTTATAAAAACAGGTTCAAATACAGCGGGATATCTTTTTGACGATTCGTTAAAATTAGGACAATACTGTATGGGAATATGGGATTGGGATAGATATGTATCGATAAATAAAACAAAAGATAAATCAAATAATTATCTTAAAATTTATCCAAATCCATCTAAAAACTATTTTAAAATAAACTTTAGCTTAAAAAATAAAGGAAAAATTAAAATATATAACATAAACGGAGATGTTGTTTACGAAAAAAATATAGATAAAACCGGAAAATCAATAACCTGGTCGCCAAATAATTTATCAAAAGGAGTTTATATTGTAAAATTAAATACCGACAAAATAACATTATCATCAAAAAAAATAGTTTATAATTAATGTCCGAATCAAAATCAAGTATTTTACATAAAATAAGTCCGTCAAAAATTATAATACCAATTATAATAGGATTGTCGGTAGTTGGTTATATGTTTTACAAAGATTTTGACGCAGAAGCTTTTTCGCTTATAACTTTCTCGTGGTATACAATTTTGTTTCTTATTATAGCATTTATAATGATGGCTATACGCGATATAGGTTATATGGTTAGATTAAGAATATTATCGGGCGAAAAAATAAAATGGATAAGTATTTTTAATATAATAATGTTATGGGAATTTACATCGGCAATAACTCCATCGGCAATAGGAGGAACAAGTGTTGCGGTTTATTTTATTCATAAAGAGGGAGTTAATCTTGGTAAAAGCACTGCAATAGTATTAGCAACATCGTTTCTCGACGAACTATATTTTATAATAATGTTTCCTTTAATGTTTTTTATAGTTAGTGGTAGTCAACTTTTTTTAATATCAGGAAATAATACACTCGATTTTACAAATAAATATTTTTACTTTGCTGTAATAGGCTATAGTATAAAATTTGTGTATGTAATGTTTATTTCTTACGGTTTATTTGTAAACCCTAAATTAATAAAGCAAATTTTAGTTTTTGTTTTTAGATTACCTTTTTTGCGAAAATGGAGAAATGGAGCAATTAAAACAGGCGATGATATTATTTTATCGTCGAAAGAATTAAAATCTAAACCGTTTAAATTTTGGATAAAATCGTTTTTTGCAACTTTTTTTTCGTGGTCGGCAAGATATTGGGTAGTAAATTTTATTTTGTTAGCATTAATTTTTGGAGTTCCTGATTATTTGCAAAACTATATAATATCGTTTAACGAACATATACTTATTTTTGCTCGGCAGTTGGTTATGTGGATAATGATGATAGTAATGCCTACACCGGGAGGCAGCGGATTTGCCGAAGCAATATTCTCGGAATATATGGCAGAATTTATACCGGTGGGATTTGTTGTTTTAATGGCTCTTTTGTGGCGAATAATAACTTATTATCCGTATCTTATTATAGGCTCTGTTATTGTGCCTAATTGGGCAAAAAAAGTTTTATCAAAAAAATAATAAAAATGAACATTTTTTATATTACAGGAACAAGCAAAGGTTTAGGAAAAGCAATTTGCAATTTGCTTTTGCAAGATGAAAATAATTTTATATATGGTATATCAAGAAATAACACAATAAAACATAAAAATTATAAGCATATAACATTAGATTTATCAAAACCTTATAATATTACAGAATTTAAATTTGATACAATAAATAATGCCGAATCTTATACATTAATAAACAATGCCGGTATTATCGGCGATATAAAACATATAGGTAATATCAATAACAAAAAAATTATAGATACATATAACATTAATATTGTATCGCCAAGTATTTTAATAAATAATTTTGTTAAAACTTATAAAGATACAGATGTTAAATCTACAATTTTAAATATTAGTTCGGGAGCAGGGCGACACTCCATTGAGTCGTGGAGTTCGTATTGTGCATCGAAATCGGCAATGGATATGTTTTCGCTTGTAGTAAATGATGATTTTTATTTTTTAAGAAATAAAAATTTTAGGATATTTTCGGTAGCTCCGGGTATTGTAGATACACCAATGCAAGACGATATACGTTTAGCCGATAATTCTGATTTTTCGGCAGTAGATAATTTTAAAAATTATAAAAGGCAAAATCTTTTATCGAGTCCTGATAAAGTAGCACAACAACTAATTGATATTATTAGTTCCGATAATGATAAAATAATATTAGACGTTAGAGATTGATTATTAATATAAAAAAAACTGCAAAGATTTATTCCTGCAGTTTTTTATATAGTAAATTTAATTATTATCTTTTTCGAAAGAAAATAAATAGTTATCATAAGGTTCTATATTATAATATTTAGTATGATTATTAATAACATCTTTAACTTTTGCATGAATCATTTCTTGAAATTTTGTTAAATTGCTATCTAATCTTTCGTGTTTTTTAAATTTATGCAAAACTGTTTCGGCTAATTTCCAATCGTTTTTATTATCTAAAATTTTAAATTTATTAAATGTTACTTTTAATGTTTTTTTGTTATCTAATCGTTTAAAAATAACAACAAACTGACGTTTGTGGTGTGGATTAAGTGTAGTATCAACAGTTAAAAGCCCATGTCCCAACTCGCCTCGTCCATAGAAATTACGTATTCCTAAAATATATCCGGCTACGTCCATCATATCGTTTGGCGATGAGCATGCTACGGCAATGTTACTACGCATAGGCATATCTCCGTTAGGATATAATTGCGACAAAACATCTTTAAACATAAAAAAACCTGTAGCTATTCCGGGACAAACTTTACCATGATATTTGCCAACATCGGATAATGTAATATCGTAATACGAGTTAGCCGAGTCGGTTTCGCCTATTAAATATCTTAGTGGTTCGTATATTTTTATACTACCTGCCGAATTTAATAATGTTGTTAAACTATCTGTTGTTTTATTGTTTTCGGTTTTAATAGTTTGTTTGTTTTTTGTATCAATTTTTTGTTGATTGTTTTTAGTATTACAACTAAAGAATAAAACAGCAAGTGCTGTTATAAAGAATAATGTTTTCATTGTTTTAGATTTAAATTTAATTAATTTTTAATAATTTACATATAACATTTTATATGTTATTTTTATGTTTTTTACAAAATTAATAATAGTTTATTATTAATCTTGTGTTATATATATTTGCTATTAGAAATTAAACTTTTTTAAGATAAAATATTTTTTTCGGGTGCATTTTTTATAAGCTGCTCTATAAATTCATCTAAAGTATATTGGTCATTTCTTTTTACATTTGCATTAATTATTGCTTCGTTTCCTGCATTTTTTAGGGCTGCAATATTTTCGGGCGAAGCATTAGCCATATCAGACGAGTAAGTGCGTTTATCTACAGGAACATCAACTCTTTTGTAATTAAATTTATGTTCTTTTTCTAATGTTCCAAATATATTGTTTATTTGATAATGAACAGTATCTATACTGCCATCCATCATAATATCCGGAATTGATTTTGCCCAATTTAAAACGCTCCATTTTTTTGATTTGTCGATATTATTAATTTTAAAGCTTCCGCCACCCGTTCCTATCGAAAGAATAAGCATATCTTTAGCCGATGGATTTTTTATTTGCTTAAATTCGGTATTTCTTGCTTCGGCATACGCACACATAGTAGGATTATTAGCAAATACACCGCCATCTATATTTATCATCTCGGTATTAGTAATAAGATTTTTTATTTTTGCCGGAGGAAAATATGTAGGAGCTGCCGATGTTGACCTAACAACATCTCGCACATAAAAATCGCGTTTTTTGTTTTTATTTTCTATGCTGC